>NZ_JBVIFS010000014.1:195502-201137 GCF_055571215.1 Streptomyces sp. NPDC030995 | reverse complement strand
GGCCCGTTCCTTTGGGGGTTTCCCGTCGGTCTTCGTATGTCCGTGGCGGGACGGTCGGTCAAGGGTGGCCGAAGGCCATCGCGTAGCGACGCGACGTAGGAGCGCCCTTGAGGGACCGGCCCGACACGGAGAGACGATGAGACTGACGGGAAACCCCCATACAGATCTCTGATTCCGCCTGACGGGGCTCCCGCTTGCCGGAGCCCCGCCCCGTGGTCCTGATACCGCTCAACCGGCTCCGGCCACCCGAAGCCCCCGCCGCGGGCGCGGTTTCACTCCGCCCCGCAGGTTCCCGCCCCCGCAGGTTCCCGCCCCCCGAAGCCCCGCCCCCACCCAGCCGCTCAGCCCGCCGCCCGCACCGTCACCTGGATCGAGCCGTCGGGCGTGGTCGTGACGTCGAGGGTGGTCAGGTCCGGGACGTGGGTCGTGGGGGTGTGGGCTGCGGCGCGGGGGCCGACGCCGATCACGCGCATGCCCGCGGCCAGGCCGGCGGCGATGCCCGCGGCCGAGTCTTCGAAGACGATGCAGTCGGCCGGGTCCACACCGAGCGCGGCAGCGCCCTTGAGGAAGCCCTCGGGGTGCGGCTTGCTGGCCTGGACGGACTCGGCCGTGACCCGTACCTCGGGCATCGGCAGGGCGGCGGCCGTCATCCGGGCGGTGGCCAGGGCGGCGTCGGCGGAGGTGACCAGGGCGTGCGGCAGGCCGTCGATCGCCGCCATGAACGCCTGGGCGCCCGCGACCGGGACCACGCCGTCGGTGTCGGCCGTCTCGCGGGCCAGCATCACCGCGTTCTCCGCGTGGTTGACCTCCATCGGGCGGTCCGGCAGGAGCACGGCCATGGTGGCGTAGCCCTGGCGGCCGTGGACCACCTTCAGGGCCTCCTGTGGATCCAGCCCGTGCGACACCGCCCAGTCGCGCCAGCAGCGCTCGACCACCGCGTCGGAATTGACGATGGTGCCGTCCATGTCCAGGAGCAGGGCCTTGGCGGTGAGGACGACGGGTTCGGTGGTGGTGCTGGCCGACATCGGCGGGGCTCCAGACGGGGCGGGAAAAGAGAACAAGTGGTTCCGTCCACCGGTCAGGGAGTGAGGACGGAACCACTTTGTTCCTACACGATACAAAACGAAGGGCGGTCCGCGCCAATCGTGGAAGCGTGGTCCTGTCGCTCTGCCCCAGCCCTCTGCTCCAGCCCTCTGCTCTAGCCCTCCAGCGCCCGGCGAGTGATCGGGCCGTAGACGCCCCACTCCTCATCGATGCCGTTGTCGTACTGGAAGGTCGAGACGGCGTTCTCCACGCGCCAGTCGAACTTTCCGTTGATCTTGCCTTCGTACAGGCCACGCGCCGCCAGCAGCTGCTGCAGCTTTTGCACCTCCGGACCCGAGTCCCCGTACCGCAGGGTCGGGCCTGCCGGGGCGGGCGGGGCCGACGGGCTGGCGGAGCGGCTCGCGCTCGGCGTCGGGCTCGGGGAGGGCGGCGCCGACGAGCGGGACGCGCTCGGTGACGGGGACGGCGACGCCGACTTCGAGGGGCTGGGCGACGGGGAGGCCGAGTGGGACGGGCTGCCCGACGTCGGGGCACCGGTCGGCGCGGCCGGGGCGGAGCTCGTCGCGGGCGCCGAGGCCTTGGCCTCCAGGGCGGAGTCGCTCCCCGCGGAACTCGGGAGCGCCCACACCGCCATGGCCGTCCCGCTGAGGGCGACCACCGCTGCGGCGCCGATCAGCAGCGCCAGCGGCCGCCGGGAGGCCGAGCCACCGCCGGTCCGCTTCTCCGGGCCCCCACCCCCACCCCCACCCCCGCCCCCTCCGCCACCGATGTCGCCTCCGCCACTGCCACTGCCACTGCCACTGCCACTGCCACCGCCACCGATGCCGATGCCCCCGCCGCCGTCGCCGGCGTACGGGTCGCCGGCGTACGGGTGCCCCGCGTCCGGGATCGACCGGAGCTGGGCGGTCTCGGCCGGGCTCGGTGCGTGGTGCGGCCCGTCCGGCCACGGCTCGTGCACCGGCGGTACGGGTATCCCGTACGCCGGGGTGTCGTCCTGCGCCGCCACCGGGCGCGGGTCCGGGGTCACCACGCCGGATATCGACGGCGGGGGCGCCGGCTCGTCCGGCTCGCCGGGGTCGGGCAACGTCACGTACGGGCGAATGCGCAGGGGGTTGAAACCCACACCCGGCGTACACCCGCAGCGGGCACCGAGGGCGCCGCAATCTGGACAGTGCTCACCGCTCACTGGAATCCCTCCCTGGCCGTTGCCTGCGATTATGCAGACCCGCCGGGGCCCTCCCAACCCGCCCGAGAGGCCATAACCGGACACACCACTCAGGATGGAGATGTTGATCCGGCCTGAGGAGGAGTCGATGGCTCAGGATGTGACCACGGAGGCCGTGGACCCCGGTCCCGGCCCGCGGAAGTCCGGCCCCGCCACCGAGCACACCTCCCGCGAGGTGCTCGTCTCCATCGGCGCCCTGCTGCTGGGTCTGCTGATCGCCGCACTCGACCAGACCATCGTCTCCACCGCCCTGCCGACCATCGTCAGCGACCTCGGCGGCATGGCGCACCTGTCCTGGGTGGTCACCGCCTACATGCTCGCCTCCACCGCGGCCACCCCCCTGTGGGGCAAGCTCGGCGACCAGTACGGACGCAAGAAGCTCTTCCAGTACGCCATCGTCCTCTTCCTCATCGGGTCGGCACTGTGCGGGCTCGCCCAGAACATGCCCCAGCTCATCGGCTTCCGCGCCCTCCAGGGCCTGGGCGGCGGCGGACTGATGGTGCTGTCGATGGCGATCGTCGGCGACATCGTCCCGCCCCGCGAACGCGGCAAGTACCAGGGCCTCTTCGGTGGCGTCTTCGGCGCGACCAGCGTGCTGGGCCCGCTGCTGGGCGGCGTGTTCGTGGACAACCTGTCCTGGCGCTGGGTCTTCTACATCAACCTCCCCATCGGTCTCGTCGCGCTCGTCGTCATCGCCGCTGCCCTGCACATCCCGGCCCGCTCCTCGAAGCACACCATCGACTACCTCGGCACCTTCCTCATCGCCGCCGTCGCCACCTGCCTCGTGCTCGTCGCCTCCCTCGGCGGCACCTGGGGCTGGGGCTCGGCCCGGATCATCGGCCTCGCCGTCCTCGGCGCCGTGCTGCTCGTCGCCTTCCTCCTCGTGGAGCGGCGGGCCGCCGAACCGGTCCTGCCGCTGGGGCTGTTCCGCATCCGTACCTTCACCCTCTGCTCGGCGATCAGCTTCGTCGTCGGCTTCGCGATGTTCGGTGCCATGGTCTACCTGCCGACCTTCCTCCAGGTGGTCCAGGGCGTCTCGCCCACCATGTCGGGCGTCCACATGCTGCCGATGGTGCTCGGCATGCTGATCTCCTCCACCGCCTCCGGCCAGATCGTCAGCCGCACCGGCCGCTGGAAGGTCTTCCCGCTCGCCGGCACCGCCATCACCGCCGTCGGTCTGCTCCTCCTGCACCAGCTGCACCGCACCAGCTCCACCTGGGAGATGAGCGCCTACTTCTTCGTCTTCGGCGCGGGCCTCGGACTGGTCATGCAGGTGCTCGTCCTGGTGGTGCAGAACGCGGTCAGCTATGCCGACCTCGGCGTCGCCACCTCCGGTGCCACCTTCTTCCGCTCCATCGGCGCCTCCTTCGGCGTCGCGATCTTCGGTACGGTCTTCACCAACCGGCTCGACGACAAGCTGGCCACCGCCCTCGCGGGCGTCCAGCTGCCGCCGGGTGCGGGCGCAGCGCAGCTGGAGGCCGACCCGCGGGCCATCGGCGCACTCCCCGCCGAGCTCCGCCCCCGGGTGCTCGACGCCTACGCCACCTCCATCACCGATGTCTTCCTCTACGCCGTGCCCGTGGTCCTCCTCGCTTTCGTGGTCGCCTGGTTCCTGAAGGAGGACAAGCTCCGCGGCTCGGTCACCGCGCCCGATGTGACCGAGACCCTGGCCTCCAACCCCGTCCAGCGCTCCTCCCACGACGAGGTGGCCCGCGCGCTGTCGGTCCTCGGCACCCGCGAGGGGCGCCGCCACGTCTACGAGAAGATCACCGAGAAGGCCGGATACGACCTGCTGCCCGCCGCGAGCTGGCTGCTGCTGCGGATCAACAAATACGGGTCCGCCGAGCCCGCGATGCTCGCCGACCGCACGAACGTGCCGCTGAAGGTCATCACGGACGCCGCCCGACAGGTCGAGGAGCGTGGGCTCGCCGTCCGGGACGGGCTGCCGCTGGTGATGACCGGCAAGGGGCGCGAGGCCGCCGCGAAGCTCGCCCAGGCCCGGCAGGAGTCCCTCGCCGAACTGCTCGGCGACTGGTGGGGCCCGGATCGCCCGACCGACCTGGTCAAGCTGGTGGAGGCACTCAACACGGAGCTGTGCGGATCCGATGCCGAGGAGCCCTACGACGCCGCGCCGCGGCGGGACCACGCCGCCGTGCGCTAGAAGGACGCAGTACGTGGGGAGCCCGGACCGTCAGACGAGGCGCTTCTCGAACCAGTGCTCGGCATACGGGCCGGAGTTGTACGCGGGTATTTCCGCATACCCGTGCCGCGCATACAACGCGCGGGCCTCCACGAGGTCCGACCGCGTGTCCAGCCGGACGCGCTCGGCGCCCAGCGCGCGGCCCTCGGCCTCCAGGACCTCCAGGAGCGCCGCCCCGCCGCCAGTACCGCGGGCGCGCTGGTCGACATAGACCCTCGTGAGCTCGGCGGTGACGGGGTCGAGCAGCCGTATCCCTCCGCAGGCCAGGGGCTCGCCGTCCAGCCGGCCGACGACGAACTGGCCCGTCGGCGGGACCAGCCCGTCGTCCGGGAAGTCGAGCAGCCCCTGGTCGATCTCGGCCTCGGTGACCTGCCGTTTCCAGTACCGGCCGGCAACCTCGGCGTAGTACGCGCGGCGCAGGAGCGTGGCGTCCGGGGTGGTGAAGGGCTCCGGGGTCACGGTCCAGGTGATGGTCCTGATCATGTTGGTGTCCATGGCGCCATTGTGGAGTCCGCGCCGGATCTCCCGCGTTGGAATATCCACAGGCACGGGCCGATGATGAGAAAAAGGGTAAATAGCTCAAATGGAGGGTGTGAACGCCATGTCGCAGCATCCTGATGCTGTCTTGGTCCGCCGTGGCTACGAAGCCTTCGCGAAGGGCGACCTGGAGACGCTGAGCACACTGTTCACGGCCGACGTCATCCACCACGTGCCGGGCGACAACCCGCTGTCCGGGCACCACAAGGGGCGGGAGGCCGTCCTCGACCTCTACCGCAGGCTCGGGGAGGAGACCAACGGCACCTTCCAGATCGAGCTGCACACGGTGCTGGCGGACGGGCGGGGGCACGTCATGTCGTTCCACACGGCGCGCGCCGACCGCGGCGACCGCGGGATCGAGGTCAAGGAAGGCCTCTTCCTCACCATCGTCGGCCACAAGATCACCGACATCGACCAGTGCACCCAGGACATAGACGAGGAAGACGCCTTCTGGAGCTGAGCTGCAGCCGATGGAAACGCAAAGGTGCGGCGTGCGGCGTGCGGCGTGCGGCGGGGGGGGGGGGGTGCCCGAGCCACCCCCCCGCCTTGACCGGGCTTCTTCCTTTTCCCCCCCTTCCCCCCCCCCCAACAACCACCCCCAAAACCCCCCCCCCCCCACCTTCTGCCCT
>NZ_JBVIFS010000014.1:81489-195492 GCF_055571215.1 Streptomyces sp. NPDC030995 | reverse complement strand
AAAGCTGGCGAAGAAGCTAACCAAAATCACAAACAACCCCACCCCCCCCCCCCCCCCCCCCCCCCCCCCCCCCCCCCCCCCCCCCCCCCCCCCCCCACGCCCGCTGTGACTAGGCCTTCTTCGGCGCCGCCTGCTGCACGACCTCGAACGACCACACCGAGGACCCCGTCGCCGCCGGCTTCGGACGCTCGCCGCCGCCCTCGCCGCCGGCCGCCCCGCCGCCCTGCGTCCCGCCCTGGTGAGCGGCCTTCATCGGCCCCTCCATCCATGCCTGGAAGTCCTCCTCCGAACGCCAGCGCGTGTAGACGAGGTACTGGTCGGTTCCCTCCACCGGGCGCAGCAGCTCGAACCACTCGAAGCCGTCCGAGGACTCCACGGCCCCCGCCCGCGAGGCGAAGCGCTGCTCCAGCACCTCCCGCTGCTCGGCGGGTACGGTCAGCGCGTTGATCTTCACGATGCTCATGCGGGCCATCCTAGGTATCCGACCCGGGATATCGTCGTGCAGGTAATGAAACGCGGTATGAAGCGCGGCAGCCAGGCAAAGTCAGGGTTGCGGTCAACAGGGCGGGAGGCCGGCGGGGCGTGGCTAACGCGGCAGAGCACAGCGGTGCGAACGGACATGCCGGAGTCATAGGCGATAGCAACAGGCTCGGGGCGGCACGCCTCCTCCTGTGGGCGCTGGCGGGCGCCCTCGCCGTCAGACAGGCCGCCGTCGTGCTGCGGGTGCCCCCCGGCGAATGGCTGACCGGCCTCCACCTCCCAAGCAGCCTGCCCGGCTCGCTCTACGACACCGGCGAGTTCGCCGGCACCCCCTTCGCCGGGCTGGTCCTCAAGCCGCTCGCCGGTTTCGCCGCCCCGTCGCTGGAGGTCGCCTGGACCTGCGTGACGTTGCTGTTCGTCGCCGCCATCGGGCTCGTCGCCGCTCGCGCCCTGGCCGATCCGGTGCCACGGCGCACCGCGCTGCTGGCCGCGCCCGTGCTGACGGCCCTCATGATGGTCTCGCTGCCCGTCCGCGAGGCCGCCTCACCGGGCCAGACCGCCGTGCTGCCCGTGCTGCTGGTGCTGCTGGCCGTCTTCCGTGTGCCCGGTGACCGGCCCGCCGGTTTCCTCGTCGGCCTCGCGGCCGCGCTCCAGCCGGGGCTGCTGCTCTTCGCCCCGCTGCTGTGGCTGACCGGTCGCCGCCCCACCGCGCGGACCGCCGCCGTGACCTTCGCCGCAGCCACCGCACTGTCCTGGGCGGCCATGCCGCGCGACTCCTGGACGTACTGGGCCGAGCACCTGGCCGGCACCGGCCTCGGCGGCGCCCCCGACAGCCTCACCAACCAGTCCGTGCACGGCGCGCTGCTGCGCCTCGGCCTGAGCGGACCCGCCGAGATCCTGCTCTACGCCGCCCTCGCGGCCGCCGTCGTCTGGATCGGCCTGCGCCGCGCGGTCCGCTACGCCCGCGACGGCCAGCTGCTGCTCGCCGTCGCCATCACCGGCTGCACGGCCGTGGCCGTGGCCCCGACCGGCTGGCGCTACCAGCTGCTGTGGGTGCTGCTCGCCGTCGCAGGCAAGGTCGGCCGGCGCGCCGCCGACCGGCCCGTGTGGCCGGTGGCAGTGGTCCTCGCCATGACCCTGCCGAGCGCGGTGCTGCTGCCGAACCTGGCCGCGCTGGCCCCCGTACGCGACAACGTGCTGCTGCTCACCGCGCTGGCCGCGGCCTGCGCGGTACCGTTCCTGCCGCGCTCCTCGCCGTACTGGCGCGAGCCCGTACCGACCGACTACGGGCGCCCCGCGGCGGCCCGCTGGGCGCGGGTGCCGCTGCTGCCGTTCTGGCGGCGCGTGCTGTCCCGGCCCAACCTGCTGCTGGAACTGCTGCTGATACGGGTCGGGTACTCGCTCTACTCGCACATCCGGGCGGCGGCCCCCACCAGCCGCTCGCTGGCCGAGGGCAACGGCAGCCAGATCCACGGCATCGAGCGGGCGCTGGGCATCGACATCGAGCACGCGGTGAACCACGCCGTCGTGAACACGCCGTGGCTGGAGGCGTTCTTCAACTTCTACTACACTTCCTTCCACTTCGTGGTCCCGCTGACGATCCTGGCGGTCCTGTACTGGCGGCGCCCCGGCGACTACCGCTGGGCCCGCGCCTCCCTGGGCCTGGCCACCGTCCTCGCGCTCGTCGGCTTCTGGCTCTACCCGCTCGCCCCGCCGCGCCTGATGCCCGGACTCGACTTCATCGACACCGTGCACGGACCGCAGGACCTGGCCAACCCGTCGTACGGGGCGATGACCGCGATCTCCAACCAGTACGCGGCGATGCCCTCGCTGCACTTCGGCTGGTCGCTGTGGTGCGGGATCGTGATCGTCGTGCTGGCACCGAAGGGCTGGCAGAAGCTGCTCGGGGCGCTGCACCCGCTGATCACGGTGTGCGCGATCGTCGCCACCGCGAACCACTGGGTGCTGGACGCGGTGGGCGGGGCGGTCGTCGTGACCGCCGGCTTCGGGCTCGTGTACGCGCTGTCGGGGCCGCGGGGGCTCCAGGTGAAGCTGCCGGTGCAGCGGGCCGCCGCGGGTGCGGAGGAGGAGCCCGCCGTACGGGTTCCGCCGGCGCGCGTCAGCTCGTAGCACCCCGGTCCTGAATGGCGCGGCACATCCGCCGCGCGCATCATGGGATGGGCGCGCCAAGGCCGTTCCCCGGTTCGGGGAGCGTGCGGACCAGGCCTCGGGGAGAGATGAGAATCTCCATGAGGAAGCGCACTCGCAGCACTCACACCCGTACCGGGCGCATCCGGCGTACCCGCACGCCGTACGTCCGGGCCGCGTTGTCGGTCGCCGCGGCGGGCGTGCTGACCGTCTCGCTCGTCCCGGTGGCCACGGCCACGGCTGCGGCCGTCGCCCAGCCGTGGCCGCACTGCGCGGAGGCGAGCGCCGACTCGTACGACAAACCGCCCCCCGCCGACCCGGGCCGTTTCGGGTACGGGGTGCTGCCCGCCACCGAGGGCATCACCTGCCTCATCAACCAGGAGCGCCAACGGCTGGGCCTCCAGCCGCTCTCGGACTCCGCCGAGCTGAGGGAAGCGGCGAACAAGCACGTGACCGCCGCGCTGGCCCAGAAGTGGTGGGGCGACGGCAAGGATCCGCACCAGAACCCGCAGGTCTCCGGTACCGGTCAGGAGCAGATCGTGGCCCGCATCAGGGCCGCCGGGTACTGCGCGAACGGCACGTCGTGGAGCGGCCACGAGATCGCCTACGACGGGTGGGGCGGAAACGGCACTCCGCGAGCGGCCGTCAAATGGTGGCTGGAGAGCCCGCCCCACGCCGAGATCATTCGCAATCCCTCGCTGACCGAGTTCGGCATCGCACCGAGGGGCGGCGCGGCCGAGCCGGCGGGGGCGGGGGCGGGCGACGCGGGGACCTACGTGGTCACCCTCGGCCGATGCGAGAAGTGACGGTGAGGACGGCTGAGCGAAGCCGTGGCCATGCCTTCAGGTTACGGCCGCAACGGCCGGTCCACTCGTCTGGCCGACGAAACCGCCCATCACTCTGTGTCACCGTGGTGGTGCGCCGTGGAGCGGAGCGCGCGGCGCCACCTCGGGTTCCCGGCCATACAGGAGTGGTGGACGATGGCGCAGAGTAACCAGGTTGAATCGACGGGCGACAGCGGGGGAGAGGTCGAAGCCCACCGGAGAGGCTTTCGGCTCCTGCTCGCTGCGAACCCCAACTACTTCGACACCTTCCCCGACATCGGCATCGAGCCGGTGTTCCCGCTCAAGGGCAACACGTCCTACGAGTCGCTGTCCTGCGTGGCCTACAGCCCGGAGCGCGACCGGCTGGAGGCGACGGTCGAGCTGCGCCGCCCCTCCGGCTACTCGGGCGGGCTGTGCACTCCCGGCTCCTACGAGTACGTCCGGTTCTTCGTCAGCTACGACGAGGGCGCCACCTTCGCCGACGCGGGCCTCGCCGCCGTGAACGTGCACGACCTGCCGGTCGAGCCGGACTGCCGCGACAAACCGTCGCACCCGCTCTCGTACACCGTCGGAGTGGACTACACGCCGCACCGGAACTTCTGCGGGCTGCCGGTGCTGCCGCTGGTCCGGGCCATCCTGTCCTGGGAGCAGGTGCCCGACCCGGGCAACCCGGACTTTCCCGTGGTCTGGGGCAACCGCCTCGACTGCCACGTCCAGGTCCGCCCGCGCCGCTTCTTCCTGCCGGACATCATCCCGGAGCTCCCGAAGGACATCGTCAAGAAGCTCCCGCCGCTGGTCGTGCACGAGGTTCCGGACCCGAAGCCGGATCCCGGGCCGTTCACCGAGCTCACCCTGAGCGAGCTGGCCCGGGAGTACCGCCAGGTGAAGGTGCCGGAGCACCGCTTCGCCCTGCCGCACCTGCTGGCTTCGGCCGGGGCGCCCGTGCTGACGGCGTCCTCCATGACCGGACCGGCCGTCATCGCCAAGGACCTCGGCATCGACCTGGGCAAGATCATCGGCGCGCTGGAGGAGACCAGCGGCGACGTCACCTACGAGGAACTGCGCTGCGTCGGGCTCGACGGGAACGCGGGGCAGCTGGTCGCCAGCTTCCAGGTGAAGCAGTCCAGCGGCTACTCCGGCGGGCCCTGCACCAAGGGCAGCGTGGAGTACGTCGCCTTCTGGGCGGACTTCGGTACGGACTGCACGTACAGCTATCTCGGTACCGCGCAGGTGAGCACGCACGATTACGAGGAGATCCCCCGTGGCGGGCTTCGTTACGCCGCGATCCTGCCGGTGGATCTGGCCGACTTCCGTGAGGAGTGCGAGATCCCGGTCTACGGGCGGATCCGGGCCGTGCTCTCCTGGGGCACGCCGCCGTCGACCACCGATCCCGACGCGCTGCCGGTCTGGGGCAACCGTGTCGACACCCATGTGCAGCTGGCGCCCGGGCCCGTCTACGACGGCAACGCGCGGTTCACGATCGTCGGTGGTGTGGAGGCCGCCAAGGTGAACGCCACCACCGGCGTCACCGACCCGGGCGGTCACCTCAACAGCGGTCCCGTGCCGGACGGGTGCCCGTTCGCAGGTCAGGTGAACCTGCACGGTCCGAGCGACCCGGCGCTGGCGGGGTTCTCGTACCGGATCTCGGTCCGCAACCTCACCTTGGGCACCCCGTTCGTGCCGCTCACCGACTCCTTCGTCAAGGTGGACGCGGGCGGCTTCGCGACGACGGTCACCCCGGCACCCGACGGCCAGTTGCCGTGGCCGACCTGGGCCGACAACACCCTTGGCCAGCTGGGCCGGTTCACACCGGGCGGGAACGACCTGTGGCAGCTCCAGCTCGAACTCATCGGCATCGGTGTGGTGGAGACGCGCAACGTCCTGATGGACAACCTGGTGCGCGGGGTGGTCGACCCCGCCGACCCGCTCAACGCCGGTGATCTGCACCTGGACACGGGCGGGGCGTGCCGGGTGCCTCGTGGCACGCTGACCGGCCGGTTCGTGGCGCGCGACGAGCACTTCCTCGCCTGGGGCATCTCGGTCCACGGCGGGCCGTCCTCCACGGTTCCGCCCACTCCGCTGACCGTCGCGATCAGCCCGACCACTCAGACCGGCCTGGCCGGTGAGTCCTTCTCGCTGGATACCAGCGCGCTCGAAGCGTGCGGCTACGTCGTCAGGCTCACGGTCACCGACCGGGCGATCGTGAACAGCGGGACTCTCGGCCACGGGGTCGCGATCGAGCGGGGTGTGTGCCTCGAGTAGCGTCGCAGCCTCGCAGCCTCGCAGCCTCCGTGCAGGCCGAAGGGGCGCCGGGCACAGGTGGCCCGGCGCCCCTTCGGGGGGATCGTCGCTGACTGTCAGGATCACCCGGTTCGGGGTGGGCCGCCACTCGAATGGGTGCCGCGCCGTGGCCGGGGGCTCTGCCCCCGGACCCCCGCGCCTCAAACGCCGGCGAGGCTGAAAGAGCGCCTCAAACGCCGGCGGGGGCTGGGAGCGCACCTGGCGGGGCCGGGAGTGTGCCGGGCGAGGCTGGAGGAGCGGCCGGGAACGGGTTTTTTGGGCCAGCGGGCGGCAGGGGCCGGGGGCGTGGGAGGAAGGCGGCCCCTGCCGCCCTGGGTCGCGGGTCAGCCGTGGCTGACCCGGAGTTCCTTGATGCCGTTGAGCCAGGCCGCGCGCAGGCGGCGCGGGGCCTCGCCGGACAGGCGCAGGTCGGGCAGGGTGTCGGCCAGCGCGTTGAAGATCAGGTCGATCTCCATGACGGCCAGGGACTTGCCGAGGCAGAAGTGCGGGCCGCCGCCGCCGAAGCCGAGGTGCGGGTTCGGGTCGCGGGTGATGTCGAAGACGTCCGGGTTCTCGAAGACCTCGGGGTCGTGGTTGGCGGAGGAGTAGAACATCCCCACCCGATCGCCCGCCTTGATCTTCTGGCCGCCCAGTTCGGTGTCCTGGGTGGCGGTGCGCTGGAAGGACACCACCGGGGTGGCCCAGCGCACGATCTCCTCCGCGGCGGTGGAGGGCCGGGTGCTCTTGTAGAGCTCCCACTGGTCGGGGTGGGTGAGGAAGGCGTGCATGCCGTGGCTGATGGCGTTGCGCGTGGTCTCGTTGCCCGCGACCGCCAAGAGGAGTACGAAGAAGCCGAATTCGTCGGACCCGAGGTTGCCCTGGCCCTCGGCCGCCACCAGCTGCGTGACGATGTCCTTGGCCGGGCACTCCTTGCGCTGCGCCGACAGGTTCATCGCGTAGCCGATGAGCTCCATCGCCGCGTTGGAGCCGACCTCCTCGGTGATCGCGTACTCCGGGTCGTCGTAGGCGATCATCTTGTTCGACCAGTCGAAGATCTTGGCGCGGTCCTTCTGCGGTACGCCGATCAGTTCGGCGATGGCCTGGAGCGGGAGCTCGCACGCCACCTGCGTGACGAAGTCGAAGCTGCCGTCGGCGGCCGCCTCCGAGGCCTCCTCGGCGATCTTCCGGGCCCGGTCGCGCAGCGCCTCCTCCAGCCCGCGGATGGCCCGCGGGGTGAATCCGCGCTGCACGATCTGGCGTACGCGCGTGTGTTCCGGCGGGTCCATGTTCAGCATGATCAGCCGCTGGGCATCAATGGCATCACGCGGGATGTGCTCGTTGAAGCGGATGATCGCCGTGTTGGTGGTGGAGGAGAAGAGTTCGGGGTGCGTGGAGACGTACTTGACGTCCGCGTGCCGGGTCACGGCCCAGTAGCCCTCGTCGTCGAAGCCGGTGACGCCGCGCCGCTGCGGGCACCACCACACGGGTGCCGTCTGCCGCAGTTGCGCGAACTCCGGTAGCGGGACCCGGCTTTGGAGCAGGTCGGGGTCAGTGGCGTCGAAGCCTTCGGGCAGCGCGGGGCAGGACATCGGGCGACTCCAAGGTCTGACGGCCCATCAGATGTTGGCTTGAAGGTAGTAACGAGTTCTAGAAGTGACAAGGGCCGCAGCGCCAACTGTTGCGTGTGGAATCCGTGCAGGCCGCGTGCAAGACCCTTGCGTGCCGGGGCGTGAGGTCATAAGACTGCGGGGAGAACTAGAACGCGTACTAGTTCGGGCGGGGCGCCGGGACGGCCCGCCGCGCCGGCACAGTGCAGGAGAGGACGAGCTCATGGCCGCGGAACCCGTCATCGTCGAAGCCGTACGCACCCCCATCGGCAAGCGCGGGGGCGCGCTCGCCAACCTCCATCCCGCCTACCTGCTCGGTGAGACCTACCGCGAACTGCTGGCCCGTACCGGAATCCAGCCCGACTGCGTCGAGCAGATCGTCGGCGGCACCGTCACCCACGCCGGCGAGCAGTCGATGAACCCCGCCCGCAACGCCTGGCTCGCCATGGGACTCCCGTACGAGACCGCCGCGACGACGGTGGACTGCCAGTGCGGCAGCTCGCAGCAGGCCAACCACATGGTCGCCAACATGATCTCCGGCGGCGTCATGGACATCGGCATCGCCTGCGGGGTCGAGGCCATGAGCCGCGTGCCGCTGGGCTCGGGATCCAAGCACGGCCCGGGCAAGCCCTTCCCGGACGAGTGGAACGTCGACCTGCCCAACCAGTTCGAGGCCGCCGAGCGGATCGCCCGCAACCGGGGCCTCACCCGCGAGGACGTCGACAGGCTGGGCGTGCTCTCGCAGGAGCGGGCCAGGGCCGCCTGGGCCGAGGAGCGGTTCAAGCGCGAGACCTTCGCCGTCCAGGTGCCGACCACGGAGGAGGAGCAGGCCGCCGGGCAGGGCATGTGGCGCCTGGTCGACCGGGACGAGGGCCTGCGGGACACGAGCATGGAGGGCCTGGCCCGGCTCAAGCCGGTCATGCCCACCGCCGTGCACACCGCCGGGAACTCCTCGCAGATATCCGACGGCGCCGCCGCCGTGATGTGGGCCTCCCGCAAGATGGCGCGCGCCCTCAAGCTGCGGCCGCGCGCCCGGATCGTCGCCCAGACCCTCGTCGGCGCCGACCCCCACTACCACCTGGACGGGCCGATCGACGCGACCCGGGCCGTGCTCGGCAAGGCCGGGATGTCGCTGAAGGACATCGACCTCGTCGAGATCAACGAGGCCTTCGCCTCCGTCGTCCTCAGCTGGGCCCAGGTCTTCGACCAGGACCTGGAGAAGGTCAACGTCAACGGCGGCGGCATCGCGCTCGGCCACCCCGTCGGCGCCACCGGCGCCCGGCTGATCACCACCGCGCTCCACGAGCTGGAGCGCCGCGACAAGGAGTTCGCGCTGATCACCATGTGCGCGGGGGGCGCGCTGGCGACCGGCACGATCATCCAGCGCCTGTGAGCCCTGTGGGCGGGCGCCTCTGAACCCCGTGGGATGGGATGCAGAAGGCCCCGGTGGCCGGACCTGGGGAGGCCGGCCACCGGGGCCTTCGTATGCGTACTGCTGCTCGTGCGTACTGCTGCTCGCGGCGGCTTAGTACCAGTGGTTGGCGGACCAGAAGTTCCAGGCCTCGACCGGGCTGCCGTAGCGCTCGTTCATGTAGTCCAGGCCCCACTTGATCTGGGTGGCCGGGTTGGTCTTCCAGTCCGAGCCCGCGGAGGACATCTTCGACGCCGGCAGGGCCTGCATCAGACCGTACGCACCGGAGGAGGAGTTGGTGGCGGTGTAGTCCCAGCCACTCTCGTGCTTGACGATCCGGTCGAAGGCGGCGAACTGGGCCGGGTCCTTGATCATCTGCTGGGCGATCGCCTTGGCGCTCATCGGGGCGGCCTGCGCGGGAACCGCGGCCAGCATGGAACCGGCGACGCCCAGGGCGAGGACGGTACCCGCGAGGGTCTTCTTGGAAGCGGCGATGCGGCGGATGACGGCGTTGGACACGGATGGACCTTCCGAAGGGGACAAGGACGGTCGCGGGCATGCCGAAGACATGCGTGAGCCACTCACGCGGAGGAGAGGGGTTCGTCGGCGGCGGGTGAAGCACCCGTGCCGCCTTGCGACTCATCCAGTTCTACAGACCCCCGGACGGCCTGGCAAAGACCCCGCTTACTAGTGGTCCTCGCAGTCGGGGCCGGGCGGCCCCCCGCCGCCGCGATCAACGTCCGTGCAGGTGGGAGCCGCTCTGAGGGGGCGGATGCGGACCGCTCAGGGGCTACTAGCCCGGGTCGTATGTGACCTGGGTCCTGTGGGGCGGGTCACCGCTCAGGGCCCTGAATGTCACCCTCTGTCGCCTTCGGTACCCCGTTTGGGACAGGGTCGGGGCCGAGCGCGACCCCCGAATCGAAGGAAACGGGCGCGTCGAAGGCAGCTTTTCGAGTCGCCCGCCGCAGCGCCTTCAGCAGCGTGGCCCCGAGCGTGAGCGTCAGTACGACGGTCAGCGCGGCCCGGCCCAGATCCCAGCCCACCGAGGTCGCCAGGCAGTACGCGACGAACCGCGCGAGATTCGCCGCGACGGGGTCCCCCGGGTGGAAGGAGATGCCCTGGCCCATGCCCTGAAGGATCACCCAGCCCTGGAGATTCATGATCGTGCCGTACGCGAACGAACCCGCGAAGCCGTACGCGGCCAGCATCAGCAGCTCCGCCCGGCCCCGGATCCGCTCCGGGCCCGGCAGCAGCCCGGCGCCCAGCGAGAACCAGCCCATGGCCAGCATCTGGAACGGCATCCACGGCCCGACCCCGCCGGTCAGCAGGGCGGACGCGAACATCGTGACGGAGCCGAGGACGAACCCGAAGCCCGGCCCGAGGACGCGGCCGCTGAGCACCATCAGGAAGAACATGGGCTCCAGCCCGGCCGTGCCGGCGCCCAGCGGTCTGAGCGCCGCCCCGACGGCGGCGAGCACGCCCAGCATCGCCACCGCCTTGGCGTCCATGCCGTTGTCGGCGATGGTCGCGACGACGACGGCGACGAGGAGGGGCAGGAGCGCGGCGAAGAGCCAGGGGGCGTCCTGGGAGTGGGCGAGGCCCGACTGCCGGTCGGCGAGCAGCGGCCAGCCGAAGGCCGCGATGCCGATGAGGGTGACGAGGACCAGGGCGGCGGCGGCCCGGGGGCCGATCCGGACGGGGCGGGTGGCGCGGGCGGGGCGGACGGGGCGGCTGGCGCGGCCGGCGCGGCTGGGCCGGAGGGGGCGGCGGCTCACCGGGGTTCCGCCAGGGCTTCGGCGACCTGGCTCACGGTGAGCCAGTGGCCCGGGGCCAGGATCTTCGCCACCTGGGGCGCGAAGGCGGGGGAGGAGACGACGACCTCGGCGGTCGGGCCGTCCGCGACGATCTCCCCGCCGGCCAGGATCACCACGCGGTGGGCCAGCTCGGCGGCGAGCTCCACGTCATGGGTGGCCAGGACGATGGCGTGGCCGTCGGCGGCGAGGGCGCGGAGGATCTCGATGAGGCGGACCTTGGCGGCGTAGTCCAGGCCGCGGGTGGGTTCGTCGAGGAGGAGCAGGGCGGGGCGGCCGGTGAGGACCAGGGCGAGGGCCAGGGCCAGGCGCTGGCCCTCGGAGAGGTCGCGGGGGTGGATGTCGTCGGAGACGTCCGGAAGCAGGGCGGAGACGAGACCCCGGCAGGTGCCGGGGGCCGCGCCGGCGTCGGAGTCGGCGGCGGCGCACTCGGCGGCGACGGTGTCGGCGTAGAGGAGGTCGCGGGGCTCCTGCGGGACGAGGCCGACACGGCGCACCATCTCGGCCGGGGCCGTGCGGTGGGGGGTGCGGCCGCCGACGGTCACCTGACCGGTGGTGGGGGCGAGGGTGCCGACCAGGGTCGAGAGCAGGGTGGACTTGCCGGCGCCGTTGCGGCCCATGAGGGCGACGGTCTCGCCGGTCGCTACCGCGAGGTTGATGCCGTGTAGCACTTCGGCGCGGCCGCGTCGGAGCCCGAGGTCGCGTGCCTCGACCGGTTCCCCGCCGGGGGTGGTGGCGGGGGTCGGCTTGCGCCTGCGGAGCAGGCGCGTGAGCAGGCCGGGTGCGGCGCCGCTCCTGGGGGCTCCGCCCCCAGACCCCCGCGCCTCAAACGCCGGCGGGGCTGACATATCCAGCCCCTCCGGCGTTTGAGGAGCGGGGTCCGGGGCGGAGCCCCGGGAGACGGCGCCGCGGGCGGGCCCGGACAGCGGGTACGCGGGGTTTGGCGCGGGCGCCGGGGCCGCGCCCGAGCCCGAGGTAGCGGGGTGAGCGGGGTCCGGCGCGGGCGCCGGGGCCGAGCTCGGGGTAGCGGGGTGCGCGGGGTCCGGGGCGGGCGCCGGGGTCGAGCTCGGGGTAGCGGGGTGCGCGGGGTCCGGGGCGGGCGCCGGGGTCGAGCTCGGGGTAGCGGGGGGTACGGGGTTTCCCGGGGCCGGGGCCGGGCTCAGGGAAGTGGGGTGCGCGGGGGTCACGCCCGCGGGGTCCGCGGCGGCCGAGAGGCGGGCGTGGAGGGGGGCGGCCAGGCGGCGGGCGTCGCGGACCGACAGGGGGAGGGGGGTCCAGCCCGCGAGGCGGCCCAAGGAGACCACCGGGGGGTGGACCGGGGAGATCGCCATGATGGAGGAAGGGGGACCGAGGACAGGGGCCGCGCCCGGCGACGGCAGGAGGAGCACCTGGTCCGCGTACTGGACCACCCGCTCCAGCCGGTGCTCCGCCATCAAGACGGTCGTGCCGAGGTCGTGGACCAGGCGCTGGAGCACCGCCAGGACCTCCTCCGCCGCCGCCGGGTCGAGGGCCGAGGTGGGTTCGTCCAGGACCAGGACCTTGGGGTGCGGGGTCAGGACCGAGCCGATCGCGACACGCTGCTGCTGGCCGCCGGACAGGGTGGCGATGGGGCGGTCGCGCAGTTCGTTCAGGCCGAGGAGGTCGAGGGTCTCCTCCACCCGGCGGCGCATCACGGCCGGGGCCAGCCCGAGGGACTCCATGCCGTAGGCGAGCTCGTCCTCCACCACGTCCGTCACGAAGTGCGCGAGGGGATCCTGGCCGACCGTGCCCACCACGTCCGCGAGCTCGCGCGGCTTGTGCGTGCGCGTGTCCCGGCCCGCGACCGTGACCCGGCCGCGCAGGGTGCCGCCCGTGAAGTGCGGGACCAGCCCGGAGACGGCCCCCAGCAGGGTGGACTTGCCGACCCCCGACGGGCCGACGAGGAGGGTCAGCTCCCCTTCGGGGATCACCAGGTCGACGCCCTGGAGGGAGGGGGCGGCCGCGCCCTCGTAGGTGACCGACACCTGCTCGAAGCGGATCACTGCGACGCCTCCTTGGGCGGTACGGGTGCCACAAAGGCGGGCAGCAGGCCGATCAGGATCGCGGCGGCCGGCCACAGCGGGAGCGTGGGTGCGACGAGCGGCACCACGCCCGGATGCATGGCGGCGGGGTCGCGCGTGCCCGCGTAGATGAGGAGCGCGGCGACGGCCGCGCCCGAACCGGCGACCAGCCAGGCGCGCGGCCCCCAGCGGTCGGGCCGGTAGCGGGTCCGCACCGAGCGGCGCCCGCCGAGGCGCAGGCCCGCGAGGGCCAGGGCCGCACCGATGCCGAGCACGGGGAGCCCGTACGCGGCGCCCTGCGCGGCGAGCAGCCCGTACGTGCCCGCGCACATGCCGAGCAGACCGCCGAGAGTGAGGGCGTTGGTGGTGTGCCGGACGGCGGGCGGGACCTGCGCCGTGCGGCCGTACCCGCGGGCGTCCATCGACGCGGCGATGGCGACGGAGCGCTCCAGGGCGCCCTCCAGGACCGGCAGGCCGATCTGGAGGACGGCCTTCACCCCGCCGGTGGGGCGGCCGCGCAGCCGGCGGGCGGTCCGCAGGCGGACGACGTCGGCGACCATGTTCGGCGCGAACGTCATGGCGACGACGACCGCGACCCCGGCCTCGTACAGGGCGGCCGGGAGGGACTTCAGCAGCCGGGCCGGATTGGCGAGGGCGTTCGCGGCGCCGACGCAGACCAGCAGGGTGGCCAGCTTCGCGCCGTCGTAGAAGGCGAAGACGAGCTGCTCGGCGGTGACCTTGCCGCCGAAGCGGATGCCCTGCGCCCAGGCGGGGAGCGGGACCTCCGGGAGGGTGAACAGGGTGTGCGAGCCGGGGATGGGGGACCCGAGGAGCATGGAGAAGAGGAGGCGCAGGCCGATGACGAAGAGGCCGAGCTTGAGGAACGCCCCGTAGGAACGGGCCCAGGGGGCGGAGGTGCGGCGGGCCGCGACCACGTACCCGGCGACGCCGATGATCAGCCCGAGGAGGAGGGGGTTGGTGGTCCGGGACGCGGCGGTGGCGAGCCCGAGGGCCCACAGCCACCAGGCGCCGGCGTGCAGGGCCGTCGCCCGGCTGGCGTGCGGGGGGCTCCACCTTTTTTTGTACGTCGACCGGTGCGGGAGGTCCGACGCTGCGGGGCGGCTCCGCCCGGCCGGTGGTGTGTCGCCGGGTGCGGCGCCGTGTCCGGGGGCGCTGCCCCCGGACCCCCGCGCCTCAAACGCCGGCGGGGCTGGATGGGTCGCCGGCGGGGCTGCAAAACCCAGCCCCTCCGGCGTTTGAGGAGCGGGGTCCGGGGCGGAGCCCCGGGAAACGGCCGTCATCGGGTGCGGCGGCGGGACTGCCAGATGCCGGCCGCCGCCAGGGCCGCCACCGCCGCGATGCCTGCCAGCAGGCCCGCCGACGGGCCGCCGTCGTCCCCGGCGGGCTGCGCCGAGGGTTGTGCCGAGGGTTGTGCCGAGGGTTGTGCCGAGGGCTGTGCGGGGGCGTCCGCGATCGGTTCGCCGCAGCCCTGCTTCGGGTAGCCCGAGATCGCGCACAGCAGCGCCGCGCCGTTGTAGCGCAGCGGCTTCGCCACCGACGCCAGTGCCTCCGCCGCCGTGGCCTCCGGGGCCACCTGGGCGCAGGCCGTGCGGGGGGCCTCCTGCGGCGGGGTCTCGCCCGCCGGGGCGTCCGCCGGGACGCCGAAGTCGATGACCAGGGCCACCCGCTTCTTCCCGTCGGCCGCCGGGGTCGCCCCGCAGACCGCCGCGAAGTCCGCCGCCGCCCGCGGCTGGGCCGCCTCGGCCCCCGCGTCCTTGCTCACCGCGAAGCGGAAGCCCTGCACGGAGCCGTCCGCCGGGCGGGCCATCGAGGGGCCCATGGTGGCGTACGTCCACGTCCCGCCGCCCGCGCCGCCGTCCCAGAACGACCAGTAGCGGTAGCTCGAAGCCAGGGCCGGACCGGCCGCCAGCACGGCCAAGGCCATGCCGAGGGCCAGGGCCAGGGCCAGGGCCAGGGCCAAGGTCACGGCGGACAGGCGGCGGCGGCGCATCAGAGCTGGTTCTTCTTGCGGCGGCCGCTCAGCAGGATGCCGATGCCCATACCGGCCGCGGCGCCCGCACCGATGATCCACCAGATGTTCTGGCCGCCGGACGGCTTGTCCTTCTCGCCGTCCACGCTGGTCGCGTCCGTGTCCGCGCCCTCCGGGGCCGGGCCCGTCGCGTTCAGCGCCGCGACCAGGTCGGTGCCGCCGAAGGACTTCGGGTCGGCGCCCGTGGCGTGCGCGGCCAGGACCAGGGTGCCCAGGCCCGCCGGGCTGTCCTTGGCCCAGGCGGCAGAGTTGGCCTTGAGCCACTCCAGCGCGCCCGCCGCCGACTGCTTGTGCCCGGCCGCGGCCAGGGCGATCACCGCGTCGGCGGTGTTGCCGGTGTCCGGGGACGGCTGGTCCGCGCCCGGGGTGACGGCCGTGAGGTGGCCGTCCTTCTTCAGCGCCTCGGCCAGGTAGCCGGCCGCGCCCTGGGCGGCGGCCGCCGGGTCGGCGGGGTCCGCCGCCGGGCAGGTCAGTGCCGCGGCGGGGGTGTCCGCACCGGTCGGGACGACGGCCGCGCCCTTGCCGAGGCCGGCCAGCGCCGCCGCGGCCGTCGCGTCGGCGTTGGCGAGCAGCTTGCCGTCGACCGGCTGGTACGCGAAGGCGCCCCGGTCGGCGGCCGGCTCGGCGGTGCAGCCCAGCTGGAAGGAGAGCAGGCCCTCGTACGCCGACTTGCCGGCCTTGGACTTGACCTCGGCCGGCTTCTCGCCCGCCACGGCCAGCGCGCTGATCACCACGGCCGTGGAGTTGGCGTCGCTGGGGGAGCCGGGCACGTAGCTCCAGCCGCCGTCCTCGTTCTGGACGGACTTCAGCCAGTCCACGCTCTTCTTGACGGCCGGGTCCTGGCCGCCGAGCGCCTTCAGCGCCTGCACGGCCGCCGCGGTCGCGTTCGTGTCGTACATCGTCTTCGCGTCGCACGTCACGCCGGCGTTCGGGCGGAAGGAGGGGAAGCCGCCGGTCTCGCACTGCTGGCCGAGCAGCCAGATCACGGCCTGCCGGGCGGGCTTGACGCCGACGGTGTGCTGGGCGAGCAGCGCGAAGGACTGCCGCCACACGCCGTCGTAGGTGGGGTCGTTCTTGCCGTAGAGCCCGGAGGGGATGACCGGGGGTGCGGAGGGGGAGGGCGGCGCGGTGTCGGCGAGGGCTGCGGGGGCGGCGCCCACACAGAGCACGGCGGAGGCGGCGAGCGCGGCGGCGCTGCGGCGGACGTTCATGGGGGCGGGTGCCTCTCCTGCTGGGGAACCGGAGGCAGGCACGCACAGGCACCGGGCTCCGGCTCCGTTTACCTCGACGGTGCCGGCCGCCGGGGACCCCGGCGGCACGAGCCGCGCACTCCACTACGGGGCATTCCGGCTTCCCGCCCGGACGGTGCCGGAGTGGGTCACGGTTGCGGGTCAGCGCCGGATTCGCACCGGCTTCCCCCCGTACGGAAGTGTGGACGACGGCCTCACTGTACCGGCCCGTAGCCGGCGTGCACGGTGGCGCCGGGTGCCTGTGCCCCTTACCCCGCTCGTTGCCCCGATCCTTGCCCCGCTCCTTGCCCCACCGGTTGCCCCGCCCCTTGCCGGCGCTCTTACAAGGCCCGGTACGTCACCGGGTCGGTGCCCGGGACCGCCTCCGCGCGGCCCTGCTTCACCAGCCGGCGCAGGTGGGCTTCCGCTTCCGAGACGGCGATGTTGCGGGAGCCGTACGGGATCTGCTCCCAGGGCCGGTTCCACTCCATCCGCTCCGCCAGCCCCCACGGGGTCAGCGGCTCGGCCAGCAGGGTCCACAGCCCGGTCAGCCGCTCCTCGTGGTGGTCCAGGAGCTCCCGTACGCGGGCGGGGGCGTCGGTGAAGGCGTGCTGGTGGGCCGGGAGCACCTCGGCGGGCCCCAGGCGGCCGATGCGTTCGAGGGAGTCGAGGTAGTCGCCGAGGGGGTCGGTGACGTGGGCGTCCTCCGGGGCCTCGTACAGGCCGATGTGCGGGGAGATCCCGGGCAGCAGGTGGTCCCCGGAGAAGAGCCGGCCGTTGCCCGGGAGGTTCGCGGGGTGCTGCTCCTCCAGGTGCAGGCAGACGTGGCCGGGGGTGTGGCCGGGGGTCCAGATCGCGCGCAGCCGGCGCCCGGCGAGGGGGAGCAGCTCGGCGGGGACGATCTCCCGGTCGGGGACGGCGGCGCGCAGGCCGGGCAGGGTCCGCATGCGGCCGCTCGCGCGGGCGGCGCGCAGCGGCGCGAGGTGTTCCTCGGGGGCTCCGGCGGCGGCGAGCTTCGCGCTCATGTAGTCGAACCAGACGCCGGGCTCCGAGGAGCGGGTCCGTACGACGACCTCGGTGTCGGCGGCGTGCATGGCGATCCAGGCGCCGGAGGCCTCGCGGACCTGCCCGGACAGTCCGTGGTGGTCGGGGTGGTGGTGGGTGATGACCACGCCGTGGACGTCGGCGACGGGGATGCCGAGCGCGGCGAGACCGGCGACGAGGGTGTCCCAGGACTCGGGGTCGTCCCAGCCGGTGTCGACGAGGACCGGGCCGCGGTCGGTGTCGAGGACGTGGACGAGGGTGTGCCCGAGGGGGTTGTCGGGGATGGGCACCTTGATCCCCCAGACGCCTCCACCGTGATCGGTGACCTGTGCCGTGTCCTCTGGCATGCGCCGTCCCCCTGCCTCTGAAGAACCTCTACAAGAACGTGTTTCAGTAGTAGCCCAAGTCGACCACCTCCGAGGCTTTCTGACTAGTCGTTGGATCTTCCGCACTCTTGTGTCCTGTCCGTGGACTCCTCGAACTAGAACTGGTATCAGTTCTGGAACGCCAAGCCGCAGGAGGCCTCAGCCATGACCGAGCTCGTGGAACACGGACAACTGTTCATCGGCGGGGAGTGGACGGATCCGCTGGGCACCGACACGATCCGGATCGTCTCCCCCCACACCGAGCAGGTCATCGGCTCCGTCCCGCACGCCTCGAAGGCGGACGTCGACCGCGCCGTCGCCGTCGCGCGCAAGGCGTTCGACGAGGGCCCCTGGCCGCGGATGACGCTGGACGAGCGGATCGCCGTCGTCACCCGCATCAAGGACGCCATAGCCGTCCGGCACGAGGAGATCGCCCGCTCGATCAGCTCCCAGAACGGATCCCCGTACTCCTGGAGCATCCTCGCCCAGGCGCTGGGCCCGATGATGGTCTACGACGCCGCGATCACCGTCGCGCGCGCCTACCCGTACGAGGAGCACCGCGCGGGCGTCCTCGGCCCGATCCTCGTACGCCGCGAGCCCGTCGGCGTCGTCGCCGCCGTCATCCCGTGGAACGTCCCGCAGTTCGTGGCCGCGGCCAAGCTCGCGCCGGCGCTGCTCACCGGCTCGACGGTGATCCTCAAGCCGTCCCCGGAAGCCCCGCTCGACTCCTACATCCTCGCCGACATCGTCCGGGAGGCCGGTCTGCCCGAGGGCGTGCTGTCGATCCTGCCCGCCGACCGCGAGGTCAGCGAGTACCTGGTCGGCCACCCGGGCGTCGACAAGGTCGCCTTCACCGGCTCGGTCGCCGCCGGCAGGCGCGTGATGGAGGTGGCCGCGCGCAACCTCACCCGGGTCACCCTCGAACTCGGCGGCAAGTCCGCCGCCGTGATCCTGCCCGATGCGGACCTCGACACGACCATCGCCGGGATCGTCCCGGCCGCCTGGATGAACAACGGCCAGGCGTGCGTGGCCCAGACCCGCGTCCTCGCCCCGCGCAGCCGCTACGCGGAGGTGGCCGAGGCGCTCGCCGCCGCGGCCGGGGCGCTGGTGGTGGGTGACCCGCTGGACCCCGCGACGCAGCTCGGGCCGCTGGTCGCCAAGCGGCAGCAGCAGCGGTCGCTGGACTACATCCGCATCGGCCAGGAGGAGGGCGCCAAGGTACTCTCGGGCGGCGGCCGTCCGGCGGGGCTGGAGCGGGGCTGGTACGTGGAGCCCACCCTCTTCGGAGACGTCGACAACTCCATGCGGATCGCCCGCGAGGAGATCTTCGGGCCGGTCGTGTGCCTGATCCCGTACGGGGACGAGGCGGAGGCGGTACGGGTGGCCAACGACTCGGAGTTCGGGCTGAGCGGCAGCGTGTGGACGGGGGACGTCGAGCACGGCATCGACTTCGCCCGGCAGGTGCGGACGGGCACCTTCAACGTGAACACCTTCAGCCTGGACATGCTGGGGCCGTTCGGCGGCTACAAGAACAGCGGCGTGGGCCGGGAGTTCGGCCCGGAGGGCCTGGGCGAGTACCTGGAGCACAAGATGATCCACCTGCCGGCCGGGTATTCATCGGGCGCCGACGTGGCGGGTGCCGACGTGGCGGGTGCCGACCCGGTGGGTGACTGATGGGTGACCGCTGGCAGGTCGAGGTGGACCGGGGCGTCTGCATCGGCTCGGGCATGTGCGTCAACCACGCCCCGGACGGCTTCGTCCTGGACTCGGCGCGCCAGTCCCACCCCCGCGCCCCGCAGTCGGACGCGAACGAACCGATCCTGACGGCGGCGGAGGGCTGCCCGGTGGAGGCCATCCTGATCACCTTGGCCGCGACGGGCGAACCGGTCTTTCCACCGGAGGACTGACCGGGCCGCCAGCCCCCGACTCCCCTTGCGGCGGCCGCCGGAGATCGGCCACCTCGTATGGGTGAACGGGGGCTGCCGCAGGCGCGCGGGCTTCGGGGAGACGTCAGTCTGAGTGGAGGACGTCAGTGCGGCTGTGGGTGGGGAGGGGGGCTTGTGGCACGCGGTGGGGACAGGCGGAAGCGCGTACTGCGCACGCTGGCTGGTCCGTTCACTGTGTCGGCTCCTGCGGGTGCGCGGATCCGGGATCGTCTGCGCCCCTCTGCCCGTGATGGCGAGGTCTTGCGGTTCGTCGGCGAACTTCTCGGCGGGCACGCGCGTGCTGATCTGGCCGAGCGGGTGCGGATCGGGATGGTGCCGGTCAAGGCGAATCGTCGGGCGGAGCGCAAG
Source organism: Streptomyces sp. NPDC030995 (assembly GCF_055571215.1). Lineage (NCBI taxonomy): Bacteria > Bacillati > Actinomycetota > Actinomycetes > Kitasatosporales > Streptomycetaceae > Streptomyces > Streptomyces sp. NPDC030995. The sequence continues at coordinate 175,910 of NZ_JBVIFS010000014.1, read as the reverse complement.
CGCGCACTGACGGGGGTGTCGTCGTCGCGGTGGGCGGGTTCGATCACTCGTGCGTCCGAGGATCAGTACCAGCTCTCCCTGCGCTGTCTGTTCGATGAGCGGGCGTCCTTGCGCCGGTCCGTCGCGAAGATCCGTACGCGTCTGGCGGTGCCGTGCGGTCGGCGTGTGGGCGGTGTGCGCGGTTACCCGAGCCGGGCCGAGCGTGCGCAGAAGCAGTGCCGGTTGCAGGTGCTGACCGCCCGTCTGGCCGAGGTGGAGCGGCGTATCGAGGCCGGGCATCCGGCGATCGTCGTCGGCGACCGCCGGCTGGCGAAGGTGAGGCACAACCTCGCCGACGCCGGTCTCACCGAGACCGGGTGGCGCGAGCATTGGGATGCGCAGCGGATGTTCCTGACCGCTGACGGCGAGTCCGGCGCGCCACACGGGAACTACACGATCAGCGTGGACCCGGCTGACGGCGCGGTCACGATGGTCCTGCCCGAACCGTTGCGGCACCTGGCAAACGCCCCGCGCGGCCGCTACCGGCTCGCTTGCACCGTCACTTTCCATCACCGCCGCGAGGAGTGGCTGGACCGCGTCGGGGCCAACAGGTCAGTGCGCTACGACATCACCCACGACCCCATGCGTGGCCGCTGGTACCTGGATGCTTCCTGGTCCACCGAGAAGGCTGTGCTGCCCACGCCCGTCGAGCTGGCCACCGCAGGTGTCCGGCTGCTGGCCGTGGACCTCAACGCGGACCATTTCGCCGCGTGCGTGGTGGACGCTCACGGCAATCCGGTCGGCGAACCGTTCACCATCGCCACTGACCTGACCGGTCCCGCATCCCAGCGCGACGGCCGCCTGCGGGCCGCGATCACCGAGCTGATCGACCTCGCCCAGGCGAACGGCTGCGCAGGTCTGGCGATTGAGAACCTGAGCTTTGGCGACGCCCGCGCCACCGGTCGCGAAACCATGGGACGCGGGAAACGAGGCAAGGCGTTCCGGCGCACCGTCGCCGGACTCCCCACCGCACGGTTCCGGGAACGCCTGCGCGGCATGGCCTACCACCGTGGACTCGTTGTGGTCGCGGTCGATCCGGCCTACACCTCGCGCTGGGGCGGCCGGTACTGGCAGGCCCCGCTTCAGCAGCAATCAAAGACCACTGTCACTGGGCATCACGGTGCCTCGGTGGCGATCGGCAGGCGTGCCCTCGGACACGGGATACGGCGTCGGCCAGGTGTGACCCGCAGCGTCCAGAGGAACGCCGGCGGGAGAGCTACCGGCCAGACCGTCCCCCACCCGAGGGCATGCGGGACCACGAGCCCGCCAAGGACCACAGGCACGCCCCACCAGGGCACCAAGACCTGCGGGGACCGAAGTGACCAGCTCGCGCTGTTCCCAGTCTCCCAAGACCGTCCGGGGAGACAACCGGCAAGCCCGGTACACAGCGATTCGGCCAACAGTGGCCAATATCGCTAGGAACGGTTCAGGACTTTTCTGGCGACGTCAGGTCGATCAGGCGGCAGACCGTTTCGATGTCGATCTTGACCTGGGCGATGGAGGCGCGGCCCGAGAGCCACGTGATCAGCGCCGAGTGCCAGGTGTGCTCGATGACCCGGACCGCCGAGAGCTGTTGCGCCGTCGGCGGGGCCTCCAGGCCCATCGCGTCCAGGATGATCGCCGTGGTCAGTCGGGACACCGTGTCGACCTCGGGGCTCACGCTGCGGTCCGCGAAGGTCAGGGCCCGCACCATCGCGTCGGCCAGCTGCGGTTCCCGCTGGAGGGCGCGGAAGGCCCTCATCAGGGTCTCCGCGACCCGGGCCGCCGGGTCGTCCCCGGCCGGCGGGCGCTTGCGCAGCGTGGTGTGCATGTGCTGGAGCTGGTCCTGCATGGTGGCCACCAGCAGGTGCACCTTGGACGGGAAGTAGCGGTACAGCGTGCCCAGCGCGACGCTGGAGGACTCCGCGACCTCGCGCATCTGGACGGCGTCGAACCCGCCCCGGCTGGCCAGCTGGGCGCTGGCGTGCAGGATCCGGCGGCGGCGTGCTTCCTGGCGCTCCGTCAGGGGAGGCGACGCCGGTGTGGTGACGGCCTTCACTTCCGCTGTCATGTGTCCCGTTCCGTGTCGTTGCGGAGCTGGTTCCGGAGCCAGCATGGCAGGCGTCGCATCCGTGGCGCGAATCACCTGCTCCACCTCTTACGGTGTGGTTTCCGGCCGGTAGATTCAATGGTCTTCGACGGATCAAGTCTGAAACTTGTTCTACATTATCCGAGCGGTTACGCTCCGGCGAAAGTGCAGCGAAAAGGGGGCGCGAGAGTGACCGCTGAGGCCATGGTGACGAGCCCTTTCGCGGGTTCCGCCACCGACGGCGACCGCCCGCTCCGCATCGCGCTCCTCACGTACAAGGGGAACCCGTTCTGCGGCGGCCAGGGCGTCTACGTCCGCCACCTCTCGCGTGAGCTCGTCCGTCTGGGCCACTCCGTCGAGGTCATCGGCGCGCAGCCCTACCCCGTGCTCGACACCGGCGCCACGCTCACCGAGCTCCCGAGCCTGGACCTGTACCGCAGCCCGGACCCCTTCCGTACGCCGAAGCGCGACGAGTACCGGGACTGGATCGACGCCCTCGAGGTCGCCACCATGTGGACCGGCGGCTTCCCCGAACCCCTGACCTTCTCGCTGCGGGCCCGGCGCCATCTCGCCGCCCGCGCGGGTGAGTTCGACGTCATCCACGACAACCAGACCCTGGGATACGGCCTGCTCGGCGATCTCGGCGCGCCGCTGGTGACGACCATTCACCACCCCATCACCGTCGACCGGCAGCTCGACCTCGACGCCGCGAAGGACCGCAAGAAGCGGCTCTCCGTGCGCCGCTGGTACGCCTTCACCCGCATGCAGGGCCGCGTGGCCCGCCGGCTGCCGTCCGTGCTCACCGTCTCCGGATCCTCCAAGCAGGAGATCGCCCAGCACCTGGGCGTCCGCGACGAGCGCATCCACGTCGTGCACATCGGCGCCGACACGGACCTGTGGTCGCCGGACCCCTCCGTCGAAGAGGTGCCGGGGCGGATCGTCACCACCTCCAGCGCCGACGTGCCGCTCAAGGGGCTCGTCTACCTCGTCGAGGCGCTCGCGAAGCTGCGCACCGAGCAGCCCGACGCCCACCTCGTGGTCGTCGGCAAGCGCGCCGAGCGCGGGCCGGTCGCCCGCGCCATCGAGACGTTCGGGCTCCAGGACGCCGTCCGCTTCGTCAAGGGCATCACCGACGCCGAACTCGTCGACCTGGTGCGCAGCGCCCAGGTGGCCTGCGTGCCCTCGCTCTACGAGGGCTTCTCGCTCCCGGCGGCCGAGGCCATGGCCACCGGTACCCCGCTCGTCGCCACCACCGGCGGCGCGATCCCCGAAGTCGCCGGTCCCGACGGCGAGACCTGCCTCGCGGTGCCCCCGGGCGACGCGGGCGCGCTGGCCGGTGCGCTGGGCCGGATGCTGGGCGACCCGGAGCTGCGGGCCCGCCTCGGCGAGGCCGGGCGCGAGCGGGTCCTGACCCGCTTCACCTGGGCCAAGGCCGCCGAGGGGACCGCCGCGCACTACCGCGCCGCCATCGAGCAGGCCGGCGCCCGGACCCGTCGCGCGAAGTGAGCCTCCGCCCCTTGCGCTTCCTCCGCACCACCCTCTCCGTACACCACCGCGACCGCGAAGGCAGGACCCCGTGCTGACCGTCGATTTCTCCCGGTTCCCGCTCGCCGCAGGCGACCGCGTACTCGATCTGGGCTGCGGCGCAGGCCGGCACGCCTTCGAGTGCTACCGGAGAGGCGCCCAGGTGGTCGCCGTCGACCGCAACGGCGAGGAGATCCGCGAGGTCGCCAAGTGGTTCGCCGCCATGAGGGAGGCCGGTGAGGCCCCCGCCGGGGCCACCGCCACCGCCATGGAGGGCGACGCGCTCGCCCTGCCCTTCCCCGACGAGTCCTTCGACGTCGTCATCATCTCCGAGGTGATGGAGCACATCCCCGACGACAAGGGCGTGCTCGCCGAGATGGTGCGCGTGCTCAAGCCCGGCGGGCGCATCGCCATCACCGTGCCGCGCTACGGCCCCGAGAAGATCTGCTGGGCGCTCTCCGACGCCTACCACGAGGTCGAGGGCGGCCACATCCGCATCTACAAGGCGGACGAGCTGCTCGGCAAGATGAAGGCCGCCGGCCTCAAGCCGTACGGCACGCACCACGCGCACGGGCTGCACTCCCCGTACTGGTGGCTCAAGTGCGCCTTCGGTGTCGACAACGACCAGGCGCTGCCCGTCAAGGCGTACCACAAGCTCCTGGTCTGGGACATCATGAAGAAGCCGCTGGCCACGCGGCTCGCCGAGCAGGCCCTGAATCCGGTCATCGGCAAGAGCTTCGTGGCGTACGCGACCAAGCCGCACCTCCCCGTCGGCGCCGCCCTGTGACCTCGCCGGGGCGCACCGCACCCGAACACCTCGTCCTGGACGGCGTACTGACCGCCGAGCAGGCCGCCGAGACCGCCGCGGGCATCCTCGCCGGTCAGCGGGAGGACGGGGCCATACCGTGGTTCCGCGGGCACCACCTGGACCCGTGGGACCACACCGAGGCCGCGATGGCGCTGGACGCGGCCGGTGAGCACGAGGCCGCCGAGCGCGCGTACGCGTGGCTGGCGCGGCACCAGAACCAGGACGGCTCCTGGTACGCGGCCTACGCCGACCGGCCGGAGGGGGTGGACACCGCCGAGCCGCAGGACGCGAGCCGGGAGTCCAACTTCACCGCGTACATAGCCGTCGGCGTCTGGCACCACTACCTCTCCACCGGCGACGACGCCTTCCTCGACCGCATGTGGCCCGCCGTCTACGCGGCGGTGGAGTGCGTCCTGACGCTCCAGCAGCCGGGCGGCGAGATCGGCTGGAAGCGGGAGTCGGACGGCACGGCCGTCACCGACGCCCTGCTCACCGGCTCCTCCTCCATCCACCAGGCGCTGCGCTGCGCGCTGGCCATCGCCGAGCACCGCGAGGAGCCGCAGCCCGACTGGGAGCTCGCCGCGGGCGCGCTGGGGCACGCGATCCGCCGCCACCCGGAGCGGTTCCTCGACAAGAACCACTACTCGATGGACTGGTACTACCCGGTCCTCGGCGGTGCCCTGACCGGCGCCGAGGCCAAGGCGCGCATCGAGGACCGCTGGGACGAGTTCGTCGTCCCGGACCTGGGCGTGCGCTGCGTCCTGCCGAACCCGTGGGTGACGGGCGGCGAGTCCTGCGAGCTGGCGCTCGCGCTGTGGGCGACGGGGGAGTCCGACCGGGCGCTGGACGTCCTGCGGTCGATCACCCACCTGCGTGCGGACAACGGCATGTACTGGACCGGGTACGTCTTCCAGGACAAGGCGGTGTGGCCGGTCGAGCAGACCACCTGGACCGCCGGGTCCCTGCTGCTCGCCGTCGCGGCGCTGGGCGGGGACGAGGCCACCACCGCGGTGTTCGGCGGGACCTCGCTCCCGGCCGGGCTGGAGCCCGACTGCTGCCGTTGAGGTGCGGACGAGGGCCTTCCCCCACCGTGGGCGGTGGGGGAAGGCCCTTTGCCGAAGGTCAGCGGCGGTACAGCCAGCCGGCGACGGCGTGTCCGACGATGATGTAGACCACCGCGGCCAGGCCGTAGCCGATGACGACCTGGACCCATTCGCGGCTGAAGGTGAACAGGTCGTAGGACCAGCCGGCCAGCCAGGATGCGGTGTCGTGGACGAACTCCACCAGCTCGTTGCCGCGGTTGGCGTCCAGCAGGTACAGCAGGATCCACAGGACGATCACGAAGGCGAGCACGTCCGCCACCAGTGCGACGGCCCGGCCTGCCTGACTGCTACCTCGGGCGTGTACTCGGGTGTGTGTGCGCATGTCACGCGTCTTGCCGCCCGGGCGCGCCGCAAACCCGAACGGGTCCCCCCAGTGGTGGATCGGGGCGGTTCGGGTGAGGCTGCGGAAGATCTCCCAGTCCCCGGAGGAAGCCGTGTCCATGCCCACGACCGTCCGTTTCCGTCGCGCCCTCACGGCGGTGGTGCTGTCCACCGCGCTGCTGGCCGGAGCCACCGCCTGCGGCAGCAGCGGCGGCGACAGCAGCCGGCGGGAGGAGCTCTCCGCCGCCTCGATGGGGGAGCTGGCCGCCCTCGCCGCCGCGGAGCCGGCCGCCGCCGAAGCCGACGAGCTGGCCGCGTCGACGCCCTCGCCCAGCACCTCCGCGGAGCGGCAGAAGTTCGCCAAGACGCGCTTCGTGGCCAACGCGGGGCTCGCGGCCGGGGCCACCTACCAGTGGATCGTCAAGCCGTACCGCGAGGGCAAGTTCAAGAAGGGCGCCAAGGGGCGCACCTTCGCCCTCATCAAGGCGGGCCTCGCGGGCGCGTTCGCGTACAACCGGCTGAAGGCCGCCGCCGACAACGCCAAGGGCGACCCGCTGCTGTCGAAGGCGATGGTCCCGCTGACGGCGGGCATCGAGTCCCTCAAGGGCCTCGGCAGCAAGCTCCGCAAGGGCGACGCGGGGGACGCCGACATCGCCAACTTCGACAATGTGATCAAGGGCGTCAAGGAGGCCGGCAAGGGTGCGGGCGCCGAGGTCGTCGACAAGGTGCCGAGCGCTTCCCAGCTCGCCGGCTAGCGCCGGCAGGCTCGCAGGCACACCGATGCCGCCGGGGCCCCACCCGAAGGGGCCCCGGCGGCGTGGCGCGCCGCATGTCACAGCACTACCGGGCGCTGTCCCCTGGCGTGATGAGGGTGGACGCGGTGTCCTTGTCGTTGTGCTTGTGCGGGTCCTTGTCGTCGCCGTACACCGTGGCGGTGTTCTCCACGGTCGTGGGCTCCAGGACGTGGGCCGCGGTGCCGGTCACCTCGATCTCGACCTTGCCGCCCTTCGCCAGCGGACCACCCGTGCAGGACAGGAGGCCGTCGGTGATCTCGCACCCTTCGGTCGAGGTGGAGGGCGACAGGAGCTCCGCCGGGAGGTAGTCGGTCAGGGACCAGCCGGAGGAGTCGCCTGTGCCCTTGTCCTTGTCCTTGCCCTTCCCGCTGCCCTTCTCCTTCTCCTCCTTGCTCACGTTCTTCACCGTGATGCGGTAGGTGATCTCGCCGCCCGACGTGACTTCCTTCGGAGCTCGCTTGTGCACCGCGAGGTCGGCCTTGGAGTCGAGGAAGCAGGAGGTGGCGTCGAGGTTCGTGAGCTCCTGCTCAGGGACCTGGTCCTGCGTCGACAGGATCGTGAACTCGGGGTCGGCGGAGGTCGCGTTCTTCACGTGCACCCGGAAGAGCTCTCCGTTTGAATTGCGGAAGAATCCGAGATCGCCGTTGCCGTACACGAAGACGCCGCCGAAGTCCGAACCGCTCGGAAGGACACCGGGGAAGAAGTCCAGGTTCCCAGTGGCGATGTCGATGCGCGCGATCTCGCCGTTCTCGGTCGAGCCCCACAGGAATCCGTCGCGGAACGCGATGTCGAAGATGTCGAGTTGCGGGCTGTCCAGCCCAGGGACGTCGATGAAACCCTTGACCGAGTTGGACTTGACGTCGACGATGAAGATCCTGTCCGTATTGTCCGCCAGGATGTAGTAGTTGCCCTTGTCGTCGAACGTTCCCGAGATGTAGAGCGCGGGATCGAGACCTTCAATCTGACCGAGGTTGGTGAAGTCGCCATTGCGGTCGAAGCGGACCAGGTCGTTGTTCGCGTTGCCGAACGTGGTCCCGTAGAGGAAGCGGTCGCGCGGGTTCACGCCGATGGCGTTGTAGAGGAACGGCGTCGGGTTGCCCAGCGGCGTGAACTGGTACGTTCCGGGCCCTCTGTCGGCGGTGTAGAGCTGGTCCTCCGGGTTGCCGAACGAGGCGTAGACCTTCCCGTCGCACTCAACGCCGTTCTTCCCGTGGTGCGGATTCTGTGCGACAGCCGCCGCGGGGGCCTGGACGGCGCCGGCCGGTGATGCCGGCAGGCTGGTAGCGAGTCCTGCGACGATACCCACCGCACCCAGTGCGGAAAGCGCGCGCAGCCGCCGCTTTCCGTGCTTCGGCCCATTTGTTCCTCGGATCACGAACATGCACCTTTCACGCTCAAGGCGGACAGGGCCCCATGACGGAGGCCCCCTCAGTGTGTGCCGGATGTGACGGACAAGGATCAGCACAATGCATGTCGGGTCGAATATCGCGGCTCGGGATATGGGGAAGGAGTTCGCTCCAATGCACCAGGGAAATACCCGGGCATCTTTCGGATCATCGGAACGTCTGCCTGGCCGTGTCGTTGACCGGCGTACCGGCCTGTTTGAATGGGGCTGGTGAACGTGATCGAGATCGTGGTGGTCGTCCTCGGCGCCGTGGGAGCCGGGTGGCTGCTGCGGCGCAAGCACCTCGCGCGGGTGGCCGCCGGGCCCGTGGCCGGGATTCCCGGCATGGCGCGGAGACCGGCCGGTGAGGGGCGCTGGCGGGCGGGCCGGCTGTACGCGGACCAGGGCGAGGGCGCGGCCCGCTGGGTCCCGGCGCGCGGCGAGCCCCTGCCGCTGCCCGGCGGCCGCGCCACCGGCGTGCGGGTCCCGTCCGTGAAGGAGGGCATCTCCATCAACCCCGGCTCGCGGATCGTGACGTGCACCTATGAGGGCGGCGGGAGCATCGAGATCGCCGTCATGCCGCTGGACGTGCGCGAACTGCTGGCGGCGGTGCCGCAGGCGGTGGCCGACGACGACACAGCCTGAGGCTCCTGGAAGCCCTGGAAGCCCTGGACGCAGGTCGCCGGGCGGGGGACGGCCGCACTCAGCCGTTCCCCGCCCGGCGCCGGCGCCTCCTAGCCGATGACCGTGATGTCGTCGCAGCCGTAGAAGCTGAGCGGTCCGTTCGGGCCGCGGTAGCGCCCGAAGACGCAGCCGCTGGTATCGGCCGGGGTCAGAGCGAGGTCGCGGGGCCGGTAGTGCGTGAGCGCGTCCAGGTCGCCGTCACGCCTCACCTCGTCCCGCTCCAGGCTGTCCTCGGGATGGATCCTGTTGTGGATCTCGGGTACCCCCCTGCCGAGCAGCAGCAGGCTCGGGGATCCGAAGCGCAGCGAGGCCGCGTCGATCCTGGTCGCGTCGAAGGCGAGCGGGTTGCCGTACTCGCCCGCCGTGGTGGTCAGCACGGCCACCGGCAGGGTGCTGCCATTGAGGTTGACCGGGTTCCTGGTGCTGCCCGGCTGGACGTTGATGGTGACCGGGACGGCGCAGTCGACCGTCAGCCGTTCGGTGCGCCGGTTGTTGGCGGCGTTGGGATCGATCACCGAGGCACGCTTGGCCGCCACGGACGTGGTGAAGTCCAGGGTGTGCGCACCCGGCTCGGTGCAGGTGACGGAGTAGCTCTTCTCCAATCGCTGCGGTGTGCCCACGGCCAGGGCGACGTCCGTCGTCTCCGCCGCGGTGGGGGTGACGGTCACGCCCGCCCCGGCGACCACCGTGCGCTCCACCCGGGCGTCGGTCGGGCCGTCCGGTCCGGCGTTGGAGACGGTGCTGGCGACGGTCACGGTGACGGGCTTGCCCAGCACCGCGAACAGCGGGGCGGTCGGCGCCACGGCGTCGACCGACAGGTCGCTCTCCAGGCAGTCGGGATCGTCGGGGTGGGCCACGCAGAAGTCGCGGATCGCCGGCTTGACGTCCACCGTGAGGACGTCCCGGTTCAAGGCCACGTCGTTGATGGTGATGGTGGAGAGCGCCGGCGAGAAGGGCACGATGAAGCTGCCCGATCCGCTCTGCTTGATGTCCATGCGCTCTTGGTCGCCGTGCGAGAAGACCCACAGGGGACTCCACGCGTTCAGCCGGTCGGTCACGGTGCCGTCCACGTCCGTGAGGTTCAGCTTCAGGATCGGCGGGTCGCCGATGTGCGTGTGGGCCCGCTGAAGGCTGACCGACGTACGGTCGACGGTGGCTTGGGTGCGGCTGCCGAAGGTGACCCGTGCGACGACCGCTTTCGCGGGGTCGTCGTTGTCGAGGACGGGCAGCGGGACGGTGGCCGGATCGGGGTCGTCACTGGGAACGGCCGAGCCGCGCAGCGGGGCGATCACCAGGGTGAGCACCACCATGACGAGCACCGCGAACAGTGAACGGTAACGGTGACGGTGACGGTTCATCGTGGCCCCCTTCAGCATTTCGCCGACGAGCAGTCGTCGTAGATCAGCTTGTATCTCCTGAGGTCGGCGGCGTTCGCCGGACCGGTGTTGTTGAACATCACGTCGTTGGGGGTGGGTTCAGAACTGAACCAGTCCGGGTCGGGCCACCAGTCGGTCGTCCGCTCCCACTGGTGGCAGGCGGTCGCCTCACGGTTCAGGGCGGGCGCGTCGACGATGCAGCTGGCCATGTCCTCGTAGACGTTGGGCGCGACCTCCTGCTGCCAGTAGCCGCCGATCAGGGGGTACTCGTCCGCGAGCCCGAAGGGCTGGTGCCCGGTCTCGTGGGTGACCACCTGGAGCGCGTCCGACCGGACCGCCGGGTCGACCACGCCGGAGAAGATGCGGTCTCCGCGCAGGGCGCAGTCGCGTTGGTTCTTGCGGTGCAGGATGGCACCGGCGTCCGCGAAGGCGAACGCGTCGTCCCAGTTGTCGGGGAGGTCGTGGTCGCAGTCTCCGTCGGTGAAGTCGTCGGCCCGTGCCTGCGCACGCGCGATCCAGAAGTTGAACTTGTCCTGGTTGGCGAGGAAGTTGTCGAAGCCGTAGTAGGAGGTGTCGATGACGGAGCGGACGTCGGTCAGGAACTGCGGGTCGTCGGGGCCCGTGTAGCTGTCGCGGTCCGCGATGAACACGATGTCGAGCCGGCTGGAGCGGGGGCCGCTGTAGGAGATCGGCCGCGGCTCGGCCGAGCTGCCGGGATTGACGTCCACGCGGCGCCAGCCGGTGAAGAGCCCCGTGGTGCCCTCGCGTAGACGGCAGCCGTAGAGGAGGTCCCCGCCTTCGCCGGGAGTGAACGTGACGGACGTACTGTTCGCGCCGGACACCCTCCGGTCGGCCACCGGCACGCGTTCCGAGGTGCCCGAGACGTTCCGCACGGCCACGATCTGCAGCTCGTCGGCGATCACGGTGGGCATCAGCGCACCGTCGAGCGCGGTGGCCGTGATCGTCACGGGGTTGCCCACGGTGGGCGAGATGGGGTTGGTGGTGCACCTGATGCGCAGGCCCGGGGCGCTGGGCGGATCATCCGCCTCCACCCTGTACGTCACTTCGGCCCGGTCCTCCGCGGTGCCGGAGGAGACGCGGGTGCCCGCGCAGGCCTCTCCGTCGCCCGGGCCGAAGAACACCCGGCACGGGGAGACGCCCATCGAGAAGTTGATGCCCCGTCCCACCACGGGCGACGCGTCGTACTGGTCGTCGCCGGCGCAGAAGCCGCCGTCCTCGTCCCACACCTCGATGGTGACGGGGAGCTTCGCGACGCCGCTGCTCTGATCGAGGGTGGCGACGTCGACCTCGGTGGAGAACTCCCAGCCGCCCGGCGGGCTGATGTCGGTCTGGCCCTCCAGCTCGTCCTGTTCCTCGGTGTCCTCGTTGTTGAACGCCACGCCGTTGATGAAGACCTTGGCGTACCAGTCGACCGACCCGCACGCCCCTTCCTCGGAGCTGTTCAGCGCCCTGATGCGGTCGAGCGTGACCGTCACCTTCACGTTGGGCGCGGCGCTGGCCGTCGGCGTCAGCACGGCGAGAAGCCCCGTGCAGACGGCGAGAACCAGGATCAGGCTCAGACAGTGCTGCTGCACCGTCTTCCTTCCGTGGGGTGGCCTCTCAAGGCCGCCAACCGTATTTCCCACCCGTATGCCCCTCTGTTCGACCATATCCGGGGAAAACGGAGCGTAACCACACGGTCGGCGCGTCGTTCAATTGCCGCGCCAGCAAGGTCTCTTGAGGGGGATAAGAGGGCTCACCCGATAATGGAGGAACCCCGATGATCGGGTCGGTCGCTAGGGGGTGTCTTGTCGGTCAGGCCGGGTCAGGGAGCGGCGTCTGACGCGTGCGATCGCAAGGCGGAGGTGGGGGTCCCCCCGCCGAAGGCAGGGGGAGGAGTCGACGCGGAGCGTCGGTGAGTGACGACAACGCGGCGAGCGTGCGTGGCAGGCGTCGCGAGCCCGGCCTGATCGGCAAGACACCCCCTAGCTGTTGAGTTCGGCCAGGACGCGCAGGGTGTGGGGGTCCGGGGCCGTGAGGAGCAGGTCGGTGACGGGGCCCTTGCGCCACAGGTCCAGGCGTTCGGCGATCCGCTCGCGGGGGCCGATCAGCGAGATCTCGTCGGCGAAGGCGTCCGGGACGGCCAGTACGGCCTCCTCCTTGCGCCCGGCGAGGAACAGCTCCTGGATGCGGCGGGCCTCCTCCTCGTAGCCCATGCGGGCCATCAGGTCGGCGTGGAAGTTGCGGGCCGCGTGGCCCATGCCGCCGATGTAGAAACCGAGCATCGCCTTGACCGGCAGGAGGCCTTCCGCGACGTCGTCGCACACCTTGGCGCGGGCCATCGGGGCGATCATGAAGTCGTCGGGGAGGTCGGTGAGCGAGGCCTGGTAGACGTCCGTGCGGGTCGGCGACCAGTACAGGGGCAGCCAGCCGTCCGCGATCCGGGTGGTCTGGGCGATGTTCTTCGGGCCCTCGGCGCCGAGCAGGACCGGGAGGTCGGCCCGGAGCGGGTGGGTGATGGGCTTGAGGGGTTTGCCGATCCCGGTGCCGTCCTCGCCGCGGTACGGGTGGCTGTGGAAGCGGCCGTCCAGTGCGACCGGGCCCTCGCGGCGCAGCACTTGGCGGATGACGTCGACGTACTCGCGCGTCGCGGTGAGCGGGCTCGCGGGGAAGGGCCGCCCGTACCAGCCCTCGACCACCTGCGGCCCGGACAGGCCCAGGCCCAGCATCATCCGGCCGCCGGAGAGGTGGTCCAGGGTCAGGGCCTGCATGGCGGTGGCGGTGGGGGTGCGGGCGGCCATCTGCGCGATGGCCGTGCCGAGGCGGATGCGGGAGGTGTGCGCGGCGATCCAGGTCAGCGGGGTGAAGGCGTCCGAGCCCCAGGCCTCCGCGGTCCACACCGAGTCGTAGCCGAGGTTCTCGGCGAGGGTGGCGAGGTCGAGGTGGGTGGGGTTGGGGCCGCGGCCCCAGTAGCCGAGTGCGAGTCCTAGGCGCATGTACGGTCCCCTCCGGCGAGGTGGTTTCTGACGGGGCGTCAGATGTGCGTCAGGGTATGGCAACGGCCCCCCGCCCGGGAAGGGTGGGGGGCCGTGCGGTGGGTCCGGTGGGTGCGGCGCCGTTGCGGGGCGCTGCCCCGGACCCCGCGCCTCAAACGCCGGCGGGGCTGGATTGTGCCGGCGGGGCTGATGCTTAGCCGCGCTGGATGCCCGAGGTGTCGTTCAGGATGCCGCGGCGGCCGTCCTGGGTCTGGGCGATCAGGGTGGCCGGGCCGCGCTGTTCGACGGCCAGGTACCAGGTGCCCGGGGCGAGTTCCGCGATCGGGGTGGGTGAGCCGTCCTCCGCGAAGAGGGGGCGGGCCACCGGAACGGCGAACCAGAACGGGGTGAAGTCCGCCGCCGGGGTGGGTGCCGGAGTCGGGGTCGGAGCCGCCGCCTGGTGGGCGTCCTGCGGGGTGCCGCCGTACGGCGGGACCGGCTGCGGGGTGGAGCCGTAGGGCTGCGGCTGCTGGCCGCCCGGGTAGCCGTACCCGGCGCCGGGCTGCGGCTGGCCCCCGTACGGCGGGACGGCGGCCGGCTTCGGCTCCGGCACGAGCTGACCCGCGAGCGCCGGGACCTTGGCGCCGAAGAGGGCGACACCGGCCAGGGCCAGGGTGCCGAGGAAGGCGAGGATCGCGCCCGCGCCCAGGTCGACCCGGGACGGGCAGGTGATCAGGGCCCACAGCGCGGACCAGGCCGCCGAGACGGCGAGCACGCTGCCCCACGCCGACAGCGGCAGGCCCAGGACCTTGCGGGTCTCCGGCTGGAAACGGCCGGCGATGAGCAGGCCGACGGCGATGAAGCCGATGAGGAAGACCGTGGGGAGCACCAGGGCGTAGGAGTCGGTGTCCCACGCGTTCGGCAGGTCGGCGCCGGTCATGGAGTAGAAATCGAGGAACGAGGCGATGAACAGCAGCACCGCTGCTCCGATCACCACGCCGTCGCCTCGAGTGAGGGAGCGGATGTTCACGTCTTAGGTGTCCTTCTCGGTCTCGGTCGTCTCGTGGTGCCGCATGCGCAGACCATGCCCGGAGCGGGCGGGCGGGCACCATGGTACGGAGGTTCCGCGCGGCCGAAGGGGTCGGGGCGGTGACCAAGTCCCGGCGGGACTCCCGAGGGGACTACCCCCCGAGGAAGCCGACGATGCCGTCCGCGATGCCCTGCGCCGCCTTCTGGCGCCACTCCGGACTCGTCAGCTGCGCCGCGTCCTTGGCGTCACGCATGTTGCCGCATTCGATGAACACCTTGGGCCGGGTCGACAGGTTCAGTCCGCCGAGGTCGTCGCGGACGACCAAACCGGTGCCGCTGCCGAGGTAGTTGGCCGGCGCAGAACCGGTGGTGCGGGCGAAGTTCCCGGCGATCCGCTCGCCGAGCTCGCGGGAGGGTCCGACGATCGGCGCGGTGTCGGCGCCGCCGCCCTTGACCTTGGCCGGGAGGATCACGTGGAAGCCGCGGTTGCCCGCGGAGACGCCGTCGGCGTGGACGGACACCACGGCGTCGGCGTTCGCCTCGTTGCCGATGCGGGCGCGCTCGTTGATGCAGGGGCCCCAGGGGCGGTCGGCCTGGTGGGTGAGGGAGACCTTGAGGCCCTGGGCCTCCAGGATGGCCCGCAGGCGCTGGGAGACGTCGAGGGTGAACTCGGCCTCCATGTAGCCGGAGTTGGTGGTGGTGCCGGTGGTGTCGCACTCCTTGCGGCCCGTGCCGATGTCCACCTTCTGGTTGATCTCATCGGTGTGCTGGAAGTTGCCGGTGTTGTGGCCGGGGTCGATGACCACCGTCTTGCCCGCGAGCGGGCCCTTGGCGGGCGCGGGGGCGGCGGCAGAGGTGCTCGTACTGGGGCTCGCGCTCGGCGTGGCCGTGCCCCCCGGCTTCGCGTCCCGCTGGCCCGGCGACAGGGCCGAGTGCGAGGCGGGCAGCGGCACCAGCCTGGGCTGCTGCTCGTCCGGCCCGGCCCCGGTCAGCACCTGGGTCAGCACCCAGCCCGCCAGGCAGGCCGGGGCGACCGCGGCGACCGCGACGACCAGGGTGGAGCGACGCGTGAACCACGGCCGGTCCGGACTGACCGACGAGCCGGACTCGGGGGGCGGGGGAGTGTCGTCGTAGCGCACGCCGCGATGCTAGACCGCTGCGCGGTTGCTCGGCCGGATCCTGGGCCATCCGAGGGCGCGGTGCGCTTATCGGACAGGCCGCTTCTTTGGAGCGGGTCGGCGGGTGCGGGGCGTGCCGCCCGGGCGGTGCGGGGGCCGGTTGCGACGGGGCCGGGCGCGCGCCGGGGCGTCTCCTCGGGCGCCGAACGTGGCGAGGGGTCGGGTAGTGCGGCGGTGTTGTGTTCGGCGCCCTGCGGGGACGCCCCGGCACACACCCGGCCCCGCCGAAACCGGCGGGCAGCGGCCTGATCGGCAGGCCCTAGGCCGTCTCTTTCGGATCTTGTCGGCCGAGCCCGCGGCGTCTGGTGCCGTGCATGGCAAGGCGGAGGGGAGCGCCGCGTACTGGACGTACGCGGGCGCCCCGACAACGCGGCCAGGTGCGGTGCCAGGCGTCGCGGGCCCGGCAAGATCCGAAAGAGACGGCCTAGATGCCGGAGCCGGTGCGGCGCAGGACGCGGAGGGAGTCGGTGACCGAGATCTCATCGAAGGCACCGGAGGCGAGGGCGCGCAGGTAGATCCGGTACGGGGCCTGGCCGCCGTCGGCCGGGTCCGGGAACACGTCGTGGATGACGAGCGTGCCGCCCTCCGCGACGTGCGGGGCCCAGCCCTCGTAGTCGCCGGTGGCGTGCTCGTCGGTGTGGCCGCCGTCGATGAAGACGAAGCCGAGCTTGCCGCCCCAGGTGGCGGCGACCTGCGGGGAGCGTCCGACGATCGCGATCACGTGGTCTTCGAGACCGGCGCGGTGGAGGGTGCGGCGGAAGGTCGGCAGGGTGTCCATCAGACCGATCTCCGGGTCCACGACCGTCGGGTCGTGGTACTCCCACCCGGGCTGCTGCTCCTCGCTGCCGCGGTGGTGGTCGACGGTGATCGCGGCCACCCCGGCCTCGCGGGCGGCGTCGGCCAGCAGGATGGTGGAGCGGCCGCAGTACGTGCCGACCTCCAGCAGCGGCAGCCCGAGCGCGGCGGCCTCGGCGGCCGCCTCGTACAGGGCGAGGCCCTCGCGTACGGGCATGAACCCCTTGGCGGCCTCGAAAGCGGCGAGGGTCTCCGGCTTGGGGGTGGCGGCCATGGGTTCCTCCGGCGTTCAGCGTGTCGTGGCGGCCCATGGTGCCCTACCGCCCGGTAGGGCACCATGCCGGGGCCCGCCTCGCCCCCGCGCCGCGGCGTCAGCCGTCGACGTCCGCGCAGATCGCCTGGACCGTGAAGTCCACGGGGGCGGTGTGGCCGTTGTGGATGTACCCCTCCCAGTTGGTGGCGTCCGCCCCGGGGACCGTCCCGGACTTCACGACGTGGATGCCCGCAGCCTCGATGTTCACGAAGACGCCCCCGCCCGTCACCTTCTTCCCGGCCGGACAGGTGAGAGTGGCGCCGCACGTCGCGCCGACCGGGCACTCCAGGGTCGTCGACACCACCTCGTGGCCCGTGAACCCACCCGACCCGTTGGACGTGTCTTGTTCAGCGCTTTGGGAGCAATTGATGTTCTGGGTGCCGGTGAAGGTGTTGTGCGAGCCCACCTGCCCGGCCGGGTAACAGACGAGGGTGATCGAGGGCAGGTTGAGGACCGACAACAGCGAGTCGTCCTCTGCCTCGTGAGCGCCGCCCGCGCCGAGCAGTACCGCGGCCAGGGTGGCACCGCCGATCGCCGCCAGCCGCGTGGCGAGCCTCATCCTTCGTCTACGCAGACCGCATAGGCGACGATGACGCCGGGGCGCTCGGGATCCGCGTCACCGACGTTCGTCGCGTTCGCCGTGAAGCCGGTGGTGGGCACGTCCTCGGTCGGAAACGCGTCGTCGATGCGCATGTTCGCGGTGCCCGCGAAACCCCCGCCGGTCGTCACCTTTCCCTCCGGGCAGGGGCCGTGGCGCCGCCCGATGCCCCTGGGTCGATGACGTCGAGTTCCTGGATGACCTCCCCCGGTGATGCCGCGGCCATTGGCCGGGGGTGTCGGGTTGGTGATGTCCTGGGAGGTGCTCTGACTGCAGTTGATGTTCTGCGTGCCGTTGAAGGTGTTCCCGCTCCCGATCTGCCCGGAGGGGAAGCAGGCCGCTCCGACCGCCGGGTTGTCCCTTCGTCGACTACTTGAGCAGGCTGCCGAGGCCGGTGGCGTTGGCCGGCGCCGGAGACAGCCCGGAGGCGAGGCCGGTGATCTGGCGCTTGGCGTCCTTGACCGTCGGAGTGAGGAAGCGCAGTGACAGCAGGTTGTCCAGGCTGAGGGGACTGGCGCTCGGCCGTTCGGTGGTGGGAGCGGCCTGGGCGGCGGGAGCGGAGGCGAGCCCGACGGCGAGCGCCAGGGCTGCCCCCGACACGATGCGGGCGACGGTGAGGTGAGCCATGACGGCCCCAACGCCGCCGGTAGCGCCCGGTTATGGGCCATGGGCGGGGCAGGGCGGTTCTTTCGCTCGACTGGCGTCGTCAGTTAGGCGATTCGGGCTACCTGTGCGCGTTCGCGTGGTTACGCTCGGCTACGGAGACCAAACACGAGCTAGAGGGGGTGGCTGCCCATGGTCGGCGTCCGCGATCTCGATCCCAGCGCATCGCCGCTGGACTACTACGGCTACGAACTCCGCCGGCTGAGAGAGGGTGCCGGGCTGAAGCAGGGGCAGTTGGGCGACATCATCTACTGCACCGGCTCGCTGGTGGGCATGGTCGAAAACACGAAGCGGGTGCCGACCCGGGACTTCTCGGAGCGGGTGGACGCGGCGCTGGGCACGGACGGGCACTTCTCCCGGCTGGTGGGGTTGGTGCTGCGGAGCGTGTTGCCGACGTGGTTCCAGGCGTACGCGGAGATGGAGGCTCGGGCGGCGTACCTCTCCACCTACCAGGCGCAGTTGGTGTACGGGCTGTTGCAGACCGAGGAGTACGCGCGGGCGGTGCTGGGCGTGCGGAGCGACGGGGACCTCGACGCAAAGGTGGCCGCCCGGATGGAGCGGCAGCGCATCCTGGACCGCGAGAACCCGCCATTGATGTGGGTGGTGCTGAGCGAGGCCGTGCTGCATCAGGAGATCGGCGGCCGCGAGGTCATGCGGAACCAGCTTGCCCACTTGTTGGCCCTGCAGAGTCGGGAGTGGGTGCAGGTGCAGATTCTGCCCTTCGAGGCGGGCGCCCATGCCGGGCTGCCGGGCTCGTTCAACATCCTGCGGTTCGACGACGACCCGGACCTCGTCTATACCGAGGACTTCGTCCAGGGTTACATGACGGCCAATCCGCAGGCTCTCAGGGAGGGTTCGCTCCGATACGATCATTTGCAGGCCGCCGCCCTCTCTCTGGAGAAATCGGCGGCGCTGATCGCCCGCGTATTGGAGGAACGTTATGGAGATCATCCAGGACCTGACGGGCGCGCGGTGGCGTAAGTCCTCGTTCAGCTCAGACACCGGCGGTGACTGCGTCGAGTGCGCCCCGCTCGGCGCCGCCGCCTGGCGCAAGGCCTCGTACAGCGCTGACACCGGCGGCGAGTGCGTCGAAATCGCCACCCAGCCCTGCCTGGTCGCCGTCCGGGACTCCAAGAACCCCGACGGCCCCGCCTTCACCGTCAGCCCCACCGCGTTCGCCGCGTTCGTCAGCGCCCTGTAGCCGCGGAGCCCCTCACGCGCGGGGCTTCGCGCGGACGTGCATGCGTTCGCCCTGCCTGCCGAAGAGGCTGAGGACCTCTACGGGGCGCCCGTCGGCGCTGCTGAACCAGTGGGGCACGTGGGTGTCGAACTCGGCGACCTCGCCCGCGCCGAGGACCAGGTCGTGCTCGCCGAGGACGAGCCGTAGCCGGCCGTCGAGCACGTACAGCCACTCGTAGCCCTCGTGCGCGCGCAGGACCGGCTCGGTACCCCGGTCCGGGATGATCATTTTGTACGCCTGGAGGGGCCCCGGGGTCCGGGACAGCGGGACGAACGTGCCGCCGCTCGCCAGCTTGCCCGGGGTCGCCCGGACCCGGGGATCACCCACCTCGGGCGCGCCGACCAGGTCGTCCAGCGGTACCTGGTAGACGCCCGCGAGCGGGAGCAGCAGCTCCAGGCTGGGGCGGCGCTGGCCGGATTCCAGCCGGGAGAGGGTGCTCTTGGAGATGCCGGTCGCCTCGGAGAGCGCGGCCAGGGTGAGGCCACGCTGGGCGCGCAGCCGCCTGAGCCGGGGGGCGACCTCGTCGAGGACGGTGCGGTAGGGCGCTGAGGTGTCCGTGTCCGTGCTGGCCATGGGGGCATTCCATCCCGCCGTCCCGGAATCGGCAACAGAAGTTGCCGCCCCGAACACGGCGGGCGCACGCTCCGCGCCATGAGCCCAGACCTGAAAACAGTCACAAGCACCGAGCAGGCGCAGACGCGGACGCCGTCGGCCCGGTGGGCCCTCGCCGGCCTTTCGCTGTCCGTGCTGCTGTCCTCGCTCGGCACCAGCATCGCCAATGTCGCCCTGCCGACCCTGGCCGACGCCTTCACCGCTTCCTTCCAGGACGTCCAGTGGGTCGTCCTCGCCTATCTCCTCGCCATCACCACCCTGATCGTCAGCGTCGGACGGCTCGGTGACCTCATGGGCCGCCGACGGCTCCTGCTGGCCGGAATCCTCCTCTTCACGGCGGCCTCGGTGCTGTGCGGCCTGGCGCCCTCGCTGTGGGTGCTGATCGCCGCGCGCGCCGCGCAGGGCCTCGGGGCGGCCGTGATGATGGCCCTGACCATGGCGTTCGTCGGTGACACGGTCCCGAAGGAGAGGACGGGCAGTGCCATGGGGCTGCTCGCGACGATGTCCGCGACCGGTACCGCTCTCGGCCCGTCGCTGGGCGGTGTGCTGATATCCGAACTGAGCTGGCGGGCGATCTTCCTCGTCAGCGTGCCGCTCGGGATCCTGGCCCTCTTCCTCGCCCACCGTCACCTGCCCGCCGACCGGCCAATGTCCGGCGCCGACCGGCGGCGACCCCGCTTCGACCACGTGGGCACCCTGCTGCTCGCGCTGACGCTCGGCGCCTACGCCCTCGCCATGACGATCGGGCGCGGCAGCTTCGGTGTGCTCAACGCGGCACTGCTGGTGGCCGCAGTCCTCGGCGTCGGCCTCTTCGTGCGCGCCGAGACGCGAGCGGCGTCGCCGTTGGTGCAGCCGGCCATGTTCCGTGATCGGGGCTTGAGTTCGAGCCTGGGGATGAGTGTGCTCGTCTCCACGGTGATGATGGCCACGCTGGTCGTCGGGCCCTTCCACCTCTCCCGCGCACTCGGCCTCCAGGCGGCCGTCGTCGGCCTCGTCCTGTCGGTCGGGCCGCTGGTCGCCGCGCTGGCCGGGGTGCCGGCCGGCCGTGTCGCGGACCGGTTCGGCGCGCAGCGCATGACCGTCGCCGGGCTCGCCGCCATGGCGGTCGGCGCCGTCGTCCTGTCCGTGCTGCCGAGGAGCCTCGGCGTCCTGGGTTACGTGTCCCCCCTCGTGCTCGTCACCGCCGGGTACGCGCTCTTCCAGACGGCCAACACCACCGCCGTCATGGCGGACGTGCCGCCGGACCGGCGGGGGGTCGTCTCCGGGATGCTCAACCTCTCGCGCAACCTCGGGCTGATCACCGGTGCTTCCGTGATGGGCGCCGTGTTCGCGTTCGCGGCGGCGACGGGCGACATCACGACGGCGGGCCCCGAGGCCGTCGCCACCGGCACGCGGATCACCTTCGCCGTCGCGGCGCTGCTGATCGGCCTCGCGCTCGGCCTCGCCGTGGCCGGCCGCGCCCGGGCCGCGCGACGCGTTGAGATCTGACCTTCCGTCAGAATGGAACGTGTTCTACTCTTGCCCGCGGCCGGGGGACCGGGACGGACCGGACCGGGCGGGAGAGGGTGGGCGAGGATCCGTATGGGCATCGGAATCACGCAGGAACAAAGGGAGTTGGCTGAGGCGGTGCGCGGCTGGGTGGCGCGGGCCGTGCCGCCCGAGGAGGTGCGCAAGCTCCTCGACACCCCGCCGCAGACTGGGGTGCGGCCGGCCTACTGGGACGCGATGACCGCGCAAGGACTGCTGGAGCCGCACCTGGAGGACGGCACGCTGCTCGATCTCGCCGTGGTGGTGGAGGAGGCCGCGCGGGCCGCTCTGCCGGGAGCGTTCCTGCCGGGCGCGCCGGCCTCGGTCCTGCTGGACCGGGCCGGGGCCGAGCCCCTCTCCGGCCGGGTCGGGGCCGTCGCGCTCGTCCGGGGAGCCTGAGCGCCGTCGCCGTCGCCGTCGAGGGTGGCGGGTACCTGCTCGACGGCCTCGCACCACCCGTACTCGGCGCCGGCGAGGCCGACCTCGTCCTGCTCGCCGCCGAGGCCGCGCACGGCACGTCCTGGTTCGCCGTGGACGCGGCCGCGCTGGACATCCGTACGCACGAGAGCGCCGACCCGACCCGCCCCACCGCCGAAGTGCGGTCGCGCGGGCGCGCTCATCGGGTCGCCCGCGTTCATGTCGCCCGAGCAGGTCCTGGGGGCAGGAACTCACCCCGGCCGGCGACGTGTTCCCGCTCGGCGCGACCCACGCCATGGCCTGTACGGGGAAGGCGCGTTCGCCGGCAGCTCAGTGCCGCGGATCCTGTACGAGGTCGTGCGCGCCGCCCCCGACCTGAGCGCCGTACCACCCCGCCTGCGCGCGATCATCGCGCCGTGCCTGGCCAAGGATCCGGCCGACCGGCTGCCCCCCCCCGCGAGCTGGTGACCATGGTCGGTGAGCTGGAGCCCTCGGCGCGGCCGGGGCCGGAGGTGGTGAACACGCCGATCCACGACCAGCTGGTCGTGGATCGGCGGGCTGGTGCGCGGGGCGCCGGCTTCCGGACCGGCCACCGTGCGGCGCCGCCGATGGTCCTGGCCGCTGGCCGCTGGCCGTTGGCCGCGGCGGTGGCCGTGGCGAGCGCGGCGGCCCTGGAGCCGTCGCCGGGCTGACCGTGGGGCGGCCGTACGTCGTGGCAGCCTTCAGCCAGCTCGTACCGGAGCCCGTGCCGACGCCTGGCACGCCACCGCCGGCGCAGAGGCGGGACAGGGACCTGACGACGCCCCCGTCCTGTACGGAGGCCGGGCCCAAGGTGAGCGTGCCGGCCGACTTCGAACGTTCGCGCGAGGTCGGCCCGGCTGAGAACTCGGGCTCGATCGCGTCGTCTGCAGCTGGAACAACCGGACCGGTGATGCGATCTCGGCCGACTGGCGGCTCTTTTCGAGCGCGACGGGCGAGGGTGTGCCGGGGCCGAGCAGGCGAAGAGGTACCACGAGGTCTTCAACCAACCCGGCCGGACCCGTCGCGACCTCGCCCTCGGGTTCGCCGAGGAGGGGCTGTGGCGGCCGCCGGACGACGACGATCCGAGCTGCACGTTGCACATGCGGGACGCCAATGTGACGGCCGTCGTCTCGCTGCTGGTTCTTCGTTACCCGCCTGGCGAGTGTGAGGCCCTTCACCTGGGAGATCGTCGAGTCGGTCATGGGCATGGTGGGGAGCCGATGAGACCACTCGGGGCGTCCGCTTCCGGCGCGAGGTTGCCGCCTCGCCGCGGGTCTGTGCGGGTGCCACACACAACTGACGGGCACTCAAAAACTGACGGTCTGCCATTCAGTCCGGACAGGGCCCCAGCGGCGGAGGCAAAGCAGCCCAAAATGCAGGCCGATACGCTAATTGCATGAAGTGCAGCGACATTCGCTGTTAACCCTCGCCGTGAGCCACGGTACAGAATTTCCGGTTGCTAGGGTGAAATTGGGACGCTGAACGCTGAGGTTGGGCCGCACAACGGTGCGGGTACTAGTCATGCCCTCCGACGAAATCGGTGCGATATACCCGTGTGACCCATCAATGGGCGCACCTATGCGTATTCGCTTTCAGTGCTGCAGGAAGGTTCCACGATGAAGCGTCAGGCTTTGCGTAGATCGTGGGTCCGGACCGTCACCATGCTCTCGGCGGCGGGGACTCTTGGTTTGGCCGTAGGTCTTGCTTCGTCGACGACCGCTCCAGCGAACGCGACAGCGGCGTCCGTCGATTTCTCCCTCGGTGTGCCAGGCCCGAACGGCGCTGTGAGTGCCGATTTCAAGGCCCGTACTCAGTGGACGGCCGATGACGACGGTGACGGGCCGGGCGCGCACGAAGGTCACGGGCCGGGCGAGTACGACGGTGACTGGCCGGGCGAGGGCGAAGGTGACGGGCCGGGCGAGCACGAAGGTCATGGGCCGGGCGAGCACGAAGGTCACGGGCCAGGCGAGGGCGACGGTGACGGGCCGGGCGAGTACGACGGTGACGGGCCGGGCGAGCACGAAGGTCACGGGCCAGGCGAGCACGAAGGTCATGGGCCGGGCGAGCACGAAGGGGGCAGCGGCAAGCCTCATAAGCACCCGGGCCATAAACACCCGGGCCCCCAAGGCCCGCAGGGCCCCCAGGGCTTCCAGGGGGCTCAGGGTGACACCGGGACCGAGGGCAGTCAGGGCAGTCAGGGCAGTCAGGGCAGCCAAGGCGGTGCCGGAAGCCAGGGAAGTCAGGGCGATACGGGCAGCCAGGGTGGCCAGGGTGGCACTGGCGCGCAGGGCGCGCAGGGCGGACAGGGCGACGCGGGAACGCAAGGAAGTCAGGGGAGCCAGGGGGGTCTCGGCAGTCAGGGAAGTCAGGGCGGTCTCGGTCCGCAGGGCAGCCAGGGCGGTGCCGGCAGCCAGGGCAGCCAAGGCAGCCAAGGCGGCGCCGGAAGCCAGGGAACTCAGGGTGATGCGGGCCCGCAGGGGAGCCAAGGTAACCAAGGCGGTGCCGGAAGCCAGGGAAGTCAGGGCGATACGGGCAGCCAGGGTAGCCAGGGCGGCACTGGCGCGCAGGGCGGACAGGGCGACGCGGGAACGCAAGGAAGTCAGGGGAGCCAGGGGGGTCTCGGCAGCCAGGGAAGTCAGGGCGGTCTCGGACCGCAGGGCAGTCAGGGCGGTGCCGGTAGTCAGGGCAGCCAAGGCAGCCAAGGCGGCACGGGAAGCCAGGGAAGTCAGGGCGGTCTCGGTCCGCAGGGCAGTCAGGGCGGTCTCGGCAGTCAGGGAGATCAGGGCAGTCAAGGCGGAACCGGAACCCAGGGTAGCCAGGGCGGCCAGGGGTTCCAGGGCGACCCCGGCACGCCGGGGACCCAGGGCGGTCCCGGCGTCCAGGGTCCTTCAGGCATCCAGGGCGGTCCCGGTGTCCAGGGCAGTCAGGGCGGTATCGGCCCGCAGGGCTCGCAGGGCGCGCAGGGCAGCCCGGGTGGTTCCGGAGCTGGGCCACAGGGCAGCCAAGGCAGCCCCGGCAGCCAGGGGTTCCAGGGCAGCCAAGGCAGCCAGGGATTCCAGGGCGGCACCGGCGCACAAGGGGCCGAGGGCGGTCAGGGATTTCAGGGAAGCCAGGGGTTCCAGGGCGGCGCCGGAGTCCAGGGGAGCCAGGGCGATATCGGTACGCAGGGCAGTCAGGGCGGTATGGGCCCGCAGGGAAGCCAAGGCAACCAGGGCGATATCGGTACGCAGGGAAGCCAAGGCGGCGCCGGCGTGCAGGGAAGCCAGGGCGACGCGGGAACGCAGGGAAGCCAGGGCAGCGAGGGCAGTCCCGGTGTCCAGGGCAGTCAGGGCGGTCCAGGAGCGCAGGGCAGCCAGGGCGATGTAGGAGCGCAGGGAAGCCAGGGCGACGCGGGAACGCAGGGAAGCCAGGGGTTCGAGGGCGGCCCCGGTGTCCAGGGCAGCCAGGGCGGTGTCGGAGCGCAGGGAAGTCAGGGCACCGAAGGCGGCCCCGGCAGCCAGGGCAGTCAGGGCGGCACCGGGGCGCAGGGCAGCCAGGGCGGTACCGGAGCCCAGGGCAGCCAAGGCAGCGAGGGCGGTAGCGGCGCGCAGGGCAGTCAGGGGGGTCTGGGCAGCCAGGGAAGTCAGGGGTCCCAGGGCGACGCCGGCACGCCGGGGACCCAGGGCGGTCAGGGGTTCCAGGGCGGTCCCGGTGTCCAGGGCGGTCCTGGAGTCCAGGGCAGTCAGGGCGGTATCGGCCCGCAGGGCTCGCAGGGCGCGCAGGGCAGCCCGGGTGGTTCCGGAGCTGGGCCGCAGGGCAGCCAAGGCAGCCCCGGCAGCCAGGGGTTCCAGGGCAGCCAGGGCACCCAGGGCGAAACCGGTGTGCAAGGGAGCCAGGGCAGCCAGGGGTTCCAGGGCGGCCAGGGGTTCCAGGGCGGCGCCGGAGTCCAGGGCAGCCAGGGCGACATCGGTACGCAGGGCAGTCAGGGCGGTATCGGCCCGCAGGGCAACCAGGGCAGCCAAGGCGACGCCGGAGCCCAGGGCAGCCAGGGCGATTCGGGCAGCCAGGGTAGCCAGGGAAGCCAAGGCACCGCCGGAGCTCAGGGCAGCCAGGGCGACATCGGCAACCAGGGAAGCCAAGGCAGCCAGGGCGACGCCGGCACGCAGGGCAGCCAGGGCAGCTCCGGGCCGCAAGGCAATCAAGGCGGTACTGGAGCCCAGGGCAGTCAGGGCGACGCGGGAGCGCAAGGCAACCAGGGCTCCGCCGGCAACCAGGGCACTCAGGGCACCCAGGGCACCGCGGGGGTTCAGGGCAGCCAGGGTGACGCGGGTGCGCAGGGGACGCAGGGGTTCCAGGGCAACCAGGGCACCGCTGGCGCTCAGGGCAACCAGGGTGACGCGGGCGCGCAGGGCACACAGGGGTTCCAAGGCAACCAGGGTAACCAGGGCACCGCGGGGGCTCAGGGCAACCAGGGTGACGCGGGTGCCCAGGGCACGCAGGGGTTCCAGGGCAACCAGGGCAACCAGGGCACCGCTGGCGCTCAGGGCGACGCGGGTGCGCAGGGGACGCAGGGGTTCCAGGGCAACCAGGGCACCACGGGCGCTCAGGGCAACCAGGGCGACGCGGGCGCTCAGGGCAACCAGGGTGACGCGGGCGCGCAGGGCACACAGGGGTTCCAAGGCAACCAGGGTGACGCGGGTGCGCAGGGCTCGCAGGGGTTCCAGGGCAACCAGGGTAACCAGGGCACCGCGGGCGCTCAGGGCAACCAGGGTGACGCGGGCGCGCAGGGGACGCAGGGGTTCCAGGGCAACCAGGGCAACCAGGGCACCGCCGGGGCACAGGGCAACCAGGGTGACGCGGGCGCGCAGGGGACGCAGGGCTTCCAGGGCAACCAGGGCAACCAGGGCACCGCCGGGGCACAGGGCAACCAGGGCGACGTGGGCGCTCAGGGCACGCAGGGTTTCCAGGGGACGCAGGGCAATCAGGGCACCGCAGGGGCACAGGGCAACCAGGGCGACGCGGGCGCTCAGGGCACGCAGGGTTTCCAGGGCACGCAGGGTAACCAGGGCACCGCTGGCGCTCAGGGCAACCAGGGCGACGTGGGTGCGCAGGGCACGCAGGGGTTCCAGGGCACGCAGGGCAATCAGGGCACTGCGGGTGCGCAGGGCAATCAGGGCACCGCTGGCGCTCAGGGCAACCAGGGCGACGTGGGCGCGCAGGGCACGCAGGGCTTCCAGGGCAACCAGGGCAATCAGGGCACCGCCGGGGCGCAGGGCAACCAGGGCACCGCGGGTGCGCAGGGCACGCAGGGCTTCCAGGGGACGCAGGGCAACCAGGGCACCACCGGGGCCCAAGGCACGCAGGGCAACCAGGGCAACCAGGGCTTCCAGGGCAACCAGGGGTTCCAGGGCGCGAGCCCCGGGTCGCAGAGCACGGTCGTCACCAACAGCGCCACAACCCAAGCCACTGTCTTGTGCCCCGCCGGTACATTCGCCGTCGGCGGCGGCTACCAGACCACGTCGGTCCTCAACCTCCAGATGCTCAGCAGCCGTCCAATCGGGGGTTCCCCGGCTACTGGCTGGCAGGCCGTCTCCAACGGCGTGGGCACGGTCACCGTCTACGCGGTATGCGCACCGTGAACCCCGGCACCGTGAACCCCGGCACCGTGAACCCCCGCGCCGTGAACCCCCGCGCGGTGACGCCCCATGCTCGGCAGGCCGGCGCTCACGGCCGCACCGGGCGACGGCCCCCGGGAGCATCGTCCGCACAGCCAACGGCGCTGGCCCCTGCCGCCCGGCCCAGTCGTGTCACCGGATCGGCGAGGTAAACCCCCGTGAGAAAGCGGATCGTACTGTGGACCGGACTCGCCGCAGCAGCCGTGGTCGCCAATGTGGCCACCGGTTGGGTCCAACTGCTCACAGGGGACCCCAAGATCACGTCTTCGACTGGTTCCGGGCCCGAAGCACCTGCGGCCAAGCTTGTCGCGAGGGCGGAGGGACTGCTCCAAGCAGGCATCAAGCAGGGCGAGAACCAGGATTTTTCTGGGGCGGCGCGTAGCTTCCGACAGGTCCTGGACCTGAACCCCGCCAACAAATTCGCCTGGTACAACCTCGGCGTCATCGACCAGCACGACAACAGGACAGCCGACGCGCGCGCGGCTTACGACAACGCCCTCAAGATCGATCCGAATTTCGAATCGGCCCTTTACAACAAGGCGATCCTGATCGAGTCGAGCGACACCGATCAGGCGATCGCGATCCTGCACCGCATCGTGGGCGCCGACCCCAAGGCTGCCACGGCCTATCTGCACCTCGGACAGGCCCTGGCGAAGACGGGCCGTGACGGGGAGGCCGAGGACGCCTTCGGCCTCGCCGTCCGCGCCGACCCGTCGCTCCAACAGCTCGTCCCGGAACAGTTCCGGGATTCCGTGAGCGCAGCACCGACAGCCACTCAGGCAGGTACCAAGAGATGAATTCTTCCCCGAGCCCGAGGTTCTCCGTATTCACCCCCAGCCACCGACCGCGTTTCCTGGACGAATGCCTTGCGACCCTGCAGGCGCAGACCCGCTCCGATTGGGAGTGGATCGTCCTTCTCAACAACGGCGCGCGATGGAGGCCGGAATACCCCGACGACCGTGTCCGGCTAGAGGTCGCGGACGACATCCGGGGGGTCGGAGCCGCCAAGCGCCGTGCCTGTGAATTGGCACGCGGAGAGATCCTCGTCGAGCTCGACCACGACGACCTGCTGGCAACGGACTGCCTGGCGGAACTGGCGAAAGCCTTCGACGAGAATCCCGACATCGTCTTCGCCTACAGCCATACCGCTCAGATCGCCGAGGACGGAAGCCGGGACGACACGCGGTTCAACGAGGCGCACGGCTGGCAGTACGAGGAGGTGGATGTAGACGGTCGCCGGCTATTGCAGGCCATCGCCATGGCGCCGACGCCGCACAACGTGTCGTACATCTGGTACGCCCCCAACCATGTGCGGGCGTTCCGCAAGAACAGCTATGAGCAGGTCGGCGGGTACGACGCCACGCGCACGGTGCTGGACGACCAGGACTTGATGTGTCGTCTCTTCCAGGTCGGTGACTTCCACCGGATCCCTCGCTGCTTGTACCTCCAGCGGATGCACCCCGACAACACCCAGCGCGACACCGAGATCAACGCGCACATCCAGCGCGAGACGGTCGCCCTGTACGACAAATACATCGAGGTCGCCGCGCTCGCCTGGACCAAGCGGCGCGGGTTGCTCGCGTTGGACCTTGGTGCTGCCCACCGCAAGCCGCCCGGCTACCTGGGAGTGGACCAATACTCGAGGGACGGCGTCGACATCGTTGCGACGCTGCCCGAGCCGTTGGACCTTCCTGACAACTCGGTCGGCCTGCTCCGGGCGGTGGACTTCCTGGAGCATGTGCCCGCGAAGATTCCCCTGATCAACGAGCTGTACCGCCTACTGGCACCAGGAGGCATGCTCCTCAGCCAGACTCCCAGCTCCGACGGCCGGGGTGCCTACCAGGACCCGACGCATGTCGCCTACTACAACGAGAACTCGTTCTGGTACTACACCGACAACCAATACCGCGCCTTCGTTCCGGAGATCCGGGCCCGGTTCCAGAGTTCACGGTTGGTCACCTACTACCCGACTGACTGGCACTCCAGAAACCACATCTCCTACGTACAGGCCAATTTGATTGCGATGAAGGACGGCGCCGAACGGTGCGGAGGTCCCCTGCTGGTGTGACGCCCTGACCGAGGCTCACGATGGGCAGGGTGACTCTGCAATCCGCCCATGCCTGCCCAAGCCGCCGGCGGCCATGCCGCACCGGTGACGGGATCCTGCTGTGCCCTGCCGAGCGGTCGAAGAACACCTTCATCTGACCTTCCGTCAGATTGGAACGTGTTCTAGTCTGCCGCGCATGGGCATCGGAATCACGCAGGAACAACGGGAGTTGGCCGAGGCGGTGCGCGGCTGGGTGGCGCGGGCCGTGCCGCCCGAGGAGGTGCGCAAGCTCCTCGACACCCCACCGCAGACCGGGGCCCGGCCCGTCTACTGGGACGCCATGACCGCGCAAGGGCTGCTGGCCCCGCACCTCGACGGCGGGACCCTGCTCGACCTCGCCGTCGTCGTCGAGGAGGCCGCCCGGGCCGCGCTGCCCGGGGCGTACCTGCCGAGCGCGCTGGCCTCCGTACTGCTGGACCGGGCCGGCGCCGAGCCGCTCGGGGGCCGGGTCGGCGCCGTCGCGCTCGGCCCGGGGACCCTGAGCGCCGTCGCCGTCGAGGGCGGCGGGTACCTGCTCGACGGCCTCGCACCACCCGTGCTCGGCGCCGGCGAGGCCGACCTCGTCCTGCTCGCCGCCGAGGCCGCGCACGGCACCCGCTGGTTCGCCGTGGACGCGGCCGCGCTGGACATCCGTACGCACGAGAGCGCCGACCCGACCCGCCCCACCGCCGAAGTACGGGCGCGCGGGGTCGTCACCACCCCCGACCGGCTGCTGGAGGTGGACGCGGCCCTGGTCCGCGACCTGGCCTGCACGCTGTTCGCCGCCGACGCCTGCGGCACCGCCGCCTGGGCCCTGCACACGGCCGCCGAGTACGCCAAGGTGCGCGAGCAGTTCGGCCGGCCCATCGGGCAGTTCCAGGGCGTCAAGCACCTGTGCGCCGACATGCTGGTCCGGCTGGAGCAGGCCCGGGCACTCGCCTGGGACGCCGCGCAGGCCATGGACGAGCCGGCGGAGGTGCGCTCGCTCGTCGCGGCCCTCGCCGCCGGGACCGCGCTGGACGCCGCGTGCTCCTGCGCCAAGGACTGCATCCAGCTGCTCGGCGGGATCGGCTTCACCTGGGAGCACGACGCCCACATCTACCTGCGCCGGGCGATCGTCGCCCGCCAGCTCCTCGGGCCCGGCGACGGACACCGCCTGCGGGCCGTGCGGAGCGCCGCGGGCGGCGCGCGGCGCGAGCTGCGCCTGGAACTCCCGGCGCGGGCCGAGACGTACCGGGCGAAGGCCCGTACCGCCATCGAGGACGCGCGCGGGCTGGACCCGGCCGCCGCCCGGCGGATCCTGGCCCCCACCGGCTACACCGCCCCCTACCTCCCGCCGCCCTACGGGCTCGGCGCCGGGCCCGTGGAACAGCTCGTCGTCCAGCAGGAACTGCGCGCGGCCGGGATCAAGGTCGCCGACCTCGGGATCGCCACCTGGGTCGTGCCCTCACTGATCGCCTACGGCACGCAGGCGCAGCGGGAGGCCTACGTACTGCCGACCCTGCGCGGGGACATCACGTGGTGCCAGCTCTTCTCCGAGCCGGGCGCGGGCTCCGACCTCGCCTCCCTGCGGACGAGGGCGGAACGGGCCGAGGACGGCTCCTGGAAGGTCAACGGACAGAAGGTGTGGACGAGTTCCGCGCACAGCGCCGACTTCGGGATCCTGCTGGCCCGCACCGACCCGGACGCGCCCAAGCACAAGGGGCTCGGCTACTTCGTCGTCGACATGAAGAACACCCCCGGCATCGACGTCCGGCCGCTGAAGGAGATCACCGGCGAGGCCCTCTTCAACGAGGTCTACTTCGACGACGTGGTCCTTCCCGCGGACGCGCTGGTCGGGGCCGCCGACGGCGGGTGGAAGGTCGCGCGCAACACCCTCGGCAACGAACGCGTCCACATGGCCGACCAGATGAGCTTCGACACGGGGCTGGAGGCGCTCCTCGCGTGCTCCGCAGACCTGGACGGCACGTACAGGGCGCGGATCGGCGCGCTGGCCGCCGAGGCGCACGCGCTGGCCTGCATCGGGCTGCGCACCACCCTCCAGCAGGTGTCGGGGCTGGAGCCGGGCGCGGGCGCCTCCGTACGCAAACTCGTCCAGACCCCGCACCAGCAGCGGACCGCCGAGCTCGCGCTCGAACTGCTGGGGCCGGTGGGCGCGGTACGGGAGGGGGTGGGGGAGCGGGCGGTGCACGGGATGCTCATGTCCCGCTGCCTGACCATCGCCGGGGGCACCACGCAGGTCCAGCTCAATGTCGTCGCCGAGCGGATTCTCGGCCTTCCCAGGGACTAGGAGTTGTCGGGCATGAAGTCGTACATCGTGGGCGTCGGCATGACGAAGTTCGAGAAGCCGGAGTCGAGGGACTGGCAGTACTGGGACATGGCGAAGGAGGCCGGGACCGCGGCGCTCGCCGATGCGGGGGTGGACTACGGGCTGGTGGAGCAGGTGCCGGTGGGGTACTGCTTCCAGGCGTCCACGGCCGGTCAGCGGGCGGCGTACGAGCTGGGGCTGAGCGGGGTGCCGGTCTACAACGTCAACAACAACTGCGCGACGGGCTCGACGGCGCTGATGATGGCGCGGCAGTTCGTGCAGGGCGGACTGAGCGACTGCGTGCTGGCGCTGGGCTTCGAGAAGATGAAACGGGGGGCGCTGGGGGGCGGCGCTGATGGAGGGGACTTCAAGACGTCGCCGGTCGCGCGGCACTACGGGATCATGGCGGCGGGGCACGGCTTCGAGATGTCCCCGCCGACCGCGCAGATCTTCGGGAACGCGGCGCGGGAGCACATGGAGCGGTACGGGACCACGGCCGCGCAGCTGGCGGCGGTGGGCGAGAAGAACCACCGGCACTCGGCGAACAACCCGAACGCGCAGTTCCAGGACGTGTACTCGGGGGCGGAGATCCTGGCGGCGAAGGAGATCCACGCCCCGCTGACGAAGCTCCAGTGCTCGCCGACGTCGGACGGGGCGGCGGCGGCGCTGGTCGTCTCCGAGCGGTTCGTGGTGCGGCACGGGCTGCACGACAAGGCGGTGGAGATCGTCGCCCAGTCGATGACGACGGACACGGAGGAGTCCTTCGCGTCGGGCTCGTGCATCGACGTGGTCGGCAAGCCGATGACGGCGGCGGCGGGGCGGAAGGTCTACGAGGCGTCGGGGCTCGGGATCGAGGACGTCGACGTCATCGAGCTGCACGACTGCTTCTCGATCAACGAGCTGCTGACGTACGAGGCGCTGGGCATGTGCGGGGAGGGCGCCGCCGGGAAGCTGGTGGAGTCGGGCGCGACCACGTACGGGGGGCGGTGGGTGGTCAACCCGTCCGGGGGACTGATCTCGAAGGGGCATCCGCTCGGGGCGACGGGGCTGGCGCAAGCCGCGGAGCTTGTCTGGCAGCTGAGGGGTGAGGCCGGGCCTCGGCAGGTCTCCGGTGCGCGTGTCGGGCTGGCGCACAACATCGGGCTGGGGGGTGCGGCGGTGGTGACGCTGCTGCGGAGGTAGCCGGCGCGGGCCGGTGTGGGTGTGCTGGGGCGCCGCCCCAGACCCCGCGCCTCAAACGCCGGC
The DNA here is from genome assembly GCF_055571215.1 of Streptomyces sp. NPDC030995. NCBI lineage: Bacteria > Bacillati > Actinomycetota > Actinomycetes > Kitasatosporales > Streptomycetaceae > Streptomyces > Streptomyces sp. NPDC030995. Next base: position 143,148 of record NZ_JBVIFS010000014.1, on the reverse strand, counting down.
GAGGCTGGAGGTGCGGCGGGGCTGGAGGGTGTGGCGGAGCTGCAAGATCGGGGCTCCGCCCCGGACCCTGCGCCTCAAACGCCGGCGAGGCTGGATTGTGCCGGCGGGGCTGGATTTTTGGCTGAGCTGCGCTCGAAGGTGCTGCCCCGGCGGGCTGGATTGCCGCGCAGCGGCAATTTCAGCCCCGCCGGCGTTTGAGGCGCGGGTCCGGGCGGAGCCCGGGGCTCCGCGCAGCGGAGTGGGGGCTAGGGCCCCGCTACGAGCTCGCACCGGCCGTCCACGCACTCGCGGCGGAGGCGGCCCCGGGAGAGGGTTTGGACCAGGCCGATCGTCCAGCACATCGGGCAGCCGCGCAGGGCGAGCACGCCGATCGGGGCGAGCAGGAGGCTGGCCGGGCCCACCGTCGGGAGGAGGGCGAAGGCGCCGATCAGTGCGCCGAATCCGACCGCGCCGCGCACCAGGTGGCGGGGCACGGACGCGCTCGCGAAGTTGGGGCCGTCAGTTTTCATCGGTCGCTCCGAGCGTGGAGTCGGGTGTGGTGCGCAAGGTGTGCTGGACCGCCGCGCGGGCCCTGTGCAGGCGGGACTTCATCGCGGCCGAGCTGAGACCGAGCGCGTCGGCGGTCAGGCGTCCGCTGTAGCCCTGGATGTCCCGCATGATCAGCACGTTCCGCTGGTCCTCGGGCAGCGCGGAGACCGCCTTCGCCACCCGGGCCGCCTCCAGGCGCAGCACCACCTCGTCCTCGGCCGACATCGCGGCGGTGTCCGGCAGCGGCGCGCGTTCCCGCGGCATCAGCCGCGCCCGCCGCAGGCACTCGTTGCGGACGATGCGGAACATCCACGAGGCCAGTGCGCCGGAGGCCCTCAGCATTCCGATCTTGCGGTACAGGATGATCAGCGCTTCCTGCGCCGCGTCCTCGGCGTCCTCGGGCGAGGCGCACAGCGCGTGCGCGAACCGGCGTACGTGCGGGTGCGATCCGGACACCAGCGCGGTGATCGAGTCGAGGTCGCCGCCCTGTGCGGCGACGACCAGCGACTCACCGGGCCAGGCCGCGTCAGCCACGGGACCGACCCCGCTTGCGCAGGACGAGGAACGTACAGGTGCAGAGCATTACGACGGCGGCGGCACCGGCGATGAGAGCGGTCACGAGAACCTCCAGGTCATGTCCCGACGTTATTGCCGGAACACGTATAAGAGGCGGGGGCGGCGGGAAAGGATTCACCTCAGGCTGGGGTCGATCACCGTTTCGCCCATCGAGGCGCGGCGGATCGCGTCCGCCAGGTCCTCGATCGGGCCGTCCCGCAGGATCAGGCCCGCCGCACCCGCGTCGAGGGCGGCGTCGGCCAGGCCCGGGTGCGCGGACCCGGTCAGGACCAGCACCCGGCATTCCGAGTCGTCCTCCAGCAGGGCGGCCACGGCCGCGACCTCCTCCACCAGCGCCACCACAGGCCGGGCCGTCAGGTCGCGCACGACCTCGATGTCCGGCTGGAGGCCGAGCTGGAGCGCCAGGGCCGGGTTCTGCGGATCCAGCAGGACCCGTAGCGCACGGGCCTGACGGTGGTCAACGGGCATTTCGGTCACCGGCGCAGCATATCTGACGTGAAGTCAGGAGTCTTTCCGTGCGTCTTCCCAAGTGCCGGGGCGTGCGTTATACATTCCCTCACCGGCCGGACCTAGAACGCGTTCTAGAACCGGCCGCCCCGCATACGACCTCGGTGCGGCCGACGGTGCGGACGGCCGCACCGAGGTCTTCCAAGAACGAGCAAGAGCTCACAGCCCGGAGCACGAGCCCAGAACAGGGAGCAGCATCCTCATGCCGATCGATGCCGCCAAGGCCCTCGCCGCAGAACCCCGCCAGGGGGACATCGGCTGGGACCACAAGGACATCCAGCTCTACCACCTCGGCCTCGGCGCCGGCCTGCCGGCGACCGACCCCGACGAGCTGCGCTACACCCTCGAATCCAAGCTGCACGTGCTGCCCAGCTTCGCGACCGTCGCCGGCGCCGGCATGGCCATGCTGGGCGGCCTGTCCGCACCGGGCATCGACGTCAACCTCGCCATGGTCCTGCACGGCGGCCACTCCATCGAGCTGCACCGGCCCATCCCGGTCAAGGGGCGGGCCACCTCCAGCTCCAAGGTCGCCGCCGTCTACGACAAGGGCAAGGCGGCCGTCATCGTGCTGCGCTCCGAGGTCGCGGACGCGGACGGGCCGCTGTGGACCAGCGACGCGCAGATCTTCGTACGGGGCGAGGGCGGGTTCGGTGGCGAGCGCGGACCCTCCGTCACGTCCGAGCAGCCCGAGCGCGCGCCCGACCGTACCGAGGAGCGGCGCATCCGCGACGAGCAGGCGCTCCTCTACCGCCTCTCCGGCGACTGGAACCCCCTGCACGCCGACCCCGAGTTCGCCAAGATGGCCGGCTTCGACCGGCCCATCCTGCACGGCCTGTGCTCGTACGGGATGACCCTCAAGGCCGTCGTCGACACGGCCCTGGGCGGGGACGTGTCCCGGGTCCGCGCCTACCGCACGCGCTTCGCCGGGATCGTCTTCCCCGGCGAGACGCTGCGCATCCGGATGTGGCAGGAGCCCGGCCGCGTCCTGGTGTCGGTGACCGCCGTCGAACGGGACGACGCGCCGGTCCTCGCCGACACCGTCGTCGAACACGCGTAATCCACCCTGTAGAAGGAGCCGCACCGTGCGCGCAGCACTGCAGAGCGAGATCGGCCAGGACAAGCTCGAAGTCGTCGACGACATGGAGGCCGTGGGCTTCGGCCCCGGCAAGGTCAGGATCCGGATCAAGGCCACCGGCCTGTGCCACTCGGACCTCTCCGCGATGAGCGGCGTACTGCCCCAGCCCGCCCCCTTCATCCCCGGGCACGAGGGCTCCGGCGTGATCGTGGACGTCGGCGACGGGGTCACCAGCCACAAGATCGGCGACCGCGTCCTCGTCTGCTGGCTGCCGCCGTGCGGGCACTGCCCCTCCTGCAAGCGCGGCCAGGGCCACCTGTGCCTGGAGGCCTTCGGGAACGTCGCCACCCCCAACTTCAAGCGGGCGGCCACCGACATCTTCGGCTTCGCCGGCACCGGCACCTTCTCCGAGGAGATGGTCGTCCCGGCCCCCTGCGCCATCCCGATCCCCGACGACCTGCCCTTCGACATCGCGGCGCTGATCGGCTGCGGCGTCACCACCGGGCTCGGCGCGGCCATCAACACCGCCAAGGTGGAGGCCGGTTCCTCGGTCGCCGTCATCGGCTGCGGCGGCGTCGGCATATCCGTCATCCAGGGCGCCAAGGTCCAGGGCGCGGCTCAGATCGTCGCCGTGGACCCGGTCGCCTCGCGACGGGAGGCGGCGCTGCGGTTCGGCGCCACCGAGGCGGTCTCCCCGGAGGAGTTCGCCGACGCCAAGAACCGCATCACGGCAGGCGAGGGTTTCGACTACGTCTTCGAGGTCGTCGGCAAGTCCGCGACCGCGCACAAGGCGTACGAGATGACCCGGCGCGGCGGCAGCGTGGTCATCGTCGGCGCGGGCGCCCTCGACGACAACTACCAGATCAACATGTTCTCGCTGTTCTTCGACGAGAAGAAGATCCTGCCGTCGATGTACGGGGGCGGCGACGTGCTCCGCTCGTACGAGCGCACCATCGCGCTGTGGCGGGCCGGCCGGATCGACCTGGAGAACCTGATCACCCACCGGGTGCAGCTCACCGAGATCAACGACGCACTCGACCAGATGCGCACGGGCGTGGCCCTGCGCACCTGCATCGAACTCTGACGCTCCGCCGACCAGTTGTGAGGGGAACCGTACGGATGTCACTGCCACTTGAGGGACTCTCCGCCATCGTCACGGGCGCGGGCCGCGGGCTCGGCCGGGCCGAGGCGATCGAGCTCGCGCGGCTCGGCGCGAGCGTGGTCGTCAACGACTTCGGCCAGCCCGGGCGCGACGGCTCCGGGGAGGCCTCGGCCGCCCCGGCCGAGGAGGTGGCCGCGGAGATCCGCGCCGCGGGCGGCCGGGCGGTGGCGCACCTGGGCGACGTGGCCGACTTCGAGCAGGCGCGCGAGCTGATCGAGCTGGCGGTGAGCAGCTTCGGGAAGCTCGACATCCTGGTCAACAATGCGGGCATCCTGCGCGACCGGATGGTCTTCTCGATGTCGGAGGCGGAGTGGGACTCGGTGATCCGGGTCCACCTCAAGGGTCACTTCAACACCACGCACTTCGCGTCGGTGCACTGGCGCGAGCGGTCGAAGGCGGCGGGCGGCCCGGTCTACGGCCGGATCGTCAACACCTCCTCCGAGGCCTTCCTCGGCGGCTCGGCCGGCCAGCCCAACTACGCGGCGGCCAAGGGCGGCATCGTGGGACTGACCACCTCGACCGCCCTGGCCCTCGGCAAGTACGGGGTGACGGCCAACGCCATCTGCCCGCGCGCCCGCACCCGGATGACCGAGGACGTCTTCGCGGGCTTCCAGGTCCCGGAGGAGGGCAAGCTGGACGCCCTCGCCCCCGAGCACGTCTCCCCGCTCGTCGGCTACCTGGCCTCACCCGCCGCCGCGAAGGCCAACGGCCAGCTGTTCGTCGTGCACGGCGGCATCGTGGTCGTCATGGAACGCCCGAAGGTGGCGGCCAAGTTCGACACCGGCAAGGAAGCCTTCTCCTACGAGGAGCTCGACGAGGTCCTCACCCCGCACTACGACTCCCGCCCGGCGAACGAGACCTTCGCCGCGACGGAGGTCCTGGGCCTCAAGCACGGCTGAGCGGAGCCTGCTGCAGCGGTACGGGCCGGGCGGCCGGAGCCGGATGCGGCTCCAGCCGTACCGGCGGGGGAGGGGCGACCGGCTGGGTCAACCCGACGATCCCGCAGGGCACTTGCCCGGTCGCGTACGGGAGGTGCAGGCGGCCCTGCGGACTCCACAGGCCCGTACCGAGCCAGCCCGCCGGGGCGCCCAGCCGGAAGACGTGCCGGTCGGCGGGGCGCCACAGCGCGATCCCGCCATCGGCCGTCCGCAGCGCCACCCCGCAGGTCTCCGGCATCAGCGCCTGGCCCGGCTGCACCGCGAAGGGGGTCGCGTCCGCCGGCCGCAGGCACTCCGGGAAGCGGACCGGCAGCGAGCTGCCCAGCACCCCCCAGCCGAGCCGCGGTTCGCCCGGCGCGTCCGAGCGGATCAGCAGCAGCCCGCTGTCCGGGTCGGCCAGCAGCAGCCGGTCGTCGCTGCCCTCGGCGATCTGGAGCAGCGGGGACACCTCGCCGCCGCGCCCCAGGTCCACGGCGACCGCCTTGACGATGCCCTCCAGCTCACGGTCCAGGGCCAGCAGCCGGCCCGCCCGGTCCAGCCAGACGCCGCCGGAGCACCGCCCCGGGATCCGGGCGACCGGCTGCGGCCCGAAGGAGCCCCCGGCCACCTGCCAGACCGTGGTCACGGTGTCCGCCGTGGCCAGGGCGAAGGCCGCGGCCCCGTCCGGGGACGGCGGGAGCAGGCGGACCCGTACGCTCTCCTCCGCGTCGACCGCGCCCAGCGGGAGCTCCCCGGTGCGCGGCCCGTCGGCGGCGCCGCCCGTCGGGTACAGCAGCGCGAAGGCGTGCCGGTCCGCGACCCGCCGGTGGATCAGCACCCGCCCGTCGGTCAGCGGCAGCACCTCGCTGTCCGCCTCCTCGGGCTGTCCGAGCGGCAGCGGAACCGCGTACGGCTCGGGCCCGGCCAGGGTCCACCGCTCCGCGTAGCGGGCCTCGCCCTGTCCGGCGAGCCGGGCGGCGTACGACCCGTCCGCGGCGATCGTGAACGGGACCGTGGTCGTCATGTCGATGGCACAGACAGTCATCCGGCCGTCACCTCCGGCGAGGAAGGTAGTTTTCGGACTTCCTGCCGAACAACACCAGCAACCCGGCTTCATACATATGGGTGTCCGTACGGCGATTCCCCTGTGGTGGACGGGGCGATTGTGCTGCGTCATTTCGGGGCGTTTGGGGTGGACCGTTGTTAGGTGTGCCTAACCGCCCAATCGGCCGGGCGGGGCGGTCGCCGCGGACGGTAGCCTTGGCCTGTGCCCCGTCTCTCTGAAGTCATCGCCGCGCTGGACGCTCTCTGGCCCCCCTCGCGGGCCGAGCAGTGGGACGCCGTCGGCACCGTCTGCGGCGACCCCGACGCCGAGGTCACCCGGGTCCTGTTCGCGGTGGACCCCGTCCAGGAGATCGCCGACGAGGCCCTGAAACTGGGCGCCGACCTGATCGTCACCCACCACCCCCTCTACCTGCGCGGCACCACCACCGTCGAGGCCGGCACCTTCAAGGGCCGCGTCGTGCACACGCTGATCAAGAACGACATCGCGCTGCACGTCGCCCACACCAACGCCGACACCGCCGACCCCGGAGTCTCCGACGCCCTCGCCGGCGCCCTGGACCTGCGCATCACCGGCCCGCTGGTGCCCGACGCCAGCGACCCGGAGGGCCGCCGCGGCCTCGGCCGCATCTGCGAACTCGACCGCCCCGAGACCCTGCGCGCCTTCGCCGCCCGCGCCGCCGCCCGGCTGCCGCAGACGGCGCAGGGCATCCGCGTGGCGGGCGACCCGGACGCGCTCATCCGTACCGTCGCCGTCAGCGGCGGCTCCGGCGACAGCCTCTTCGAGCAGGTCCGGGCCGCGGGCGTGGACGCCTTCCTGACCGCCGACCTGCGCCACCACCCGGTGTCCGAGGCCCGCGAGCAGAGCCCGCTCGCCCTCGTCGACGCCGCCCACTGGGCCACCGAGTGGCCTTGGTGCGAGCAGGCCGCCGCGCAGCTCGACGCCATCTCCGAGCGCCACGGCTGGGGTCTGCGTACCCACGTCTCGCGCACGGTCACCGACCCGTGGACGGCGCACGCGCCGTCCGTGACACCCCCTTCTATCTCTGGAGCCCCCAACTGAACGCCGAGCCCGCCGACCAGATCCGACTTCTCGACGTCCAGGCCCTGGACGTCCGGCTGTCTCAGCTCGCCCACAAGCGCAAGTCGCTGCCGGAGCACGCCGAGGTCGACTCCCTGACCAAGGACCTCACCCAGCAGCGCGACCTGCTCGTCGCCGCCCAGACGCAGGCGAGCGACGCGGCCCGCGAGCAGACCAAGGCGGAGCAGGACGTCGACCAGGTGCGCCAGCGCGCTGCCCGCGACCAGGCGCGACTGGACTCCGGTGCGGGCGTCTCGGCCCGGGACCTGGCGAACCTGCAGAGCGAGGTCGTCTCCCTCGCCAAGCGGCAGGCCGACCTGGAGGACGTCGTCCTGGAGGTCATGGAGCGCCTGGAGGCCGCGCAGGAGCGGGTCACCGAGATCACCGACCGCGTCGCCGCGCTGGAGGCCAAGCTGACGGACGCCACCGCGCGCCGTGACGCCGCCACCGGCGAGATCGACGCCGAGGCCGCCAAGATCGCCAAGGACCGCGAGGTCATCGTCGCGTCCATGCCGACGGACCTGATGGCCCTGTACGAGAAGATCCGCGCCAAGCAGGGCGGGGTCGGCGCCGCGCGCCTGTACCAGCGCCGCTGCGAGGGCTGCCGGCTGGAGCTCGACATGGCCGAGGTCAACGAGATCAAGGCCGCAGCCCGCGAGCAGGTCGTACGTCACGAGAACTGCGGCCGCATCCTGGTTCGTACGGCCGACTCGGGCATCTGATGCCGCGGTTTGTCGTGGAGGCGGACGGCGGGTCCCGGGGCAACCCGGGGCCCGCCGGCTACGGCGCGGTGGTCCTCGACCCGGCGACGGGCGAGACGCTGGCCGAGCGCGCGGAGTACATCGGCGTCGCGACGAACAACGTGGCGGAGTACAAGGGCCTGATCGCCGGGCTCAAGGCGGCGCGCGAACTGGCGCCGGAAGCGCGGATCCTGGTCCGGATGGACTCGAAGCTCGTCGTCGAGCAGATGTCGGGCCGCTGGAAGATCAAGCACCCGGACATGAAGCCGCTGGCGGCGGAAGCGGCGCGGATCCTGCCCTCCTCGCAGGTGACGTACGAGTGGATCCCGCGGGAGAAGAACAAGCACGCCGACCGTCTCGCCAACGAGGCGATGGACGCCGGCCGGCAGGGCAGGCAGTGGCAGCCGTCGGCCTCCACGGCCGTCTTCGCCACCCCGTCGACTCCGTTGACCCCGTCGGGCCCGCCGGGCGACGCCGCGGCGGGCGCGGCTGCGGCGCGCGCCGCCCTTGCCTCCGGCAGGGGTGCGCGCACCCGCGCGGCGGCGGCCTCCGGTGAACCGGCCGTCGCCGACACGCTGTTCGCGGACGCGGAGGCCCTGCCGGGCTGGTCCGCCGCGCCCGCAGCGGAAGACGGCCCGGCGGGCGCCCCGGTGATCGAGCCCTGCCTGGACTCCGCCGTGCCGGCGACCCCGACGGCCGACGCGTCCGGCACGGGTACGGCGACCACCGCGGGCTCGACCGCCGCCACCGGTACCGCGGCGGCCGGCGGGACAGGGTGGGGGCCCGACATGGGGGCGCCCGCCACCTTCGTGCTGCTGCGGCACGGCGAGACCGCACTCACCCCCCAGAAGCGCTTCTCCGGCAGCGGGGGTTCCGACCCCGAGCTGTCCCCCGCCGGGAGGCGCCAGGCCGCTGCCGTGGCCGAGGCGTTGGCCGCCCGCGGCACCGTGCAGACGGTGATCAGCTCCCCGCTGCGCCGCTGCCGCGAGACCGCGCAGGCGGTCGCCGACCGGCTCGGCCTCGACGTGACCGTCGAAGACGGCCTGCGCGAGGTGGACTTCGGCGCCTGGGAGGGCCTGACCTTCGCCGAAGTGCAGGAACGCTTCCCGGACGACCTCCAGGCCTGGCTGGACTCCCCGAAGGCGGCCCCCACGGGCGGCGGCGAGAGCTTCATGGCCGCCACCCGCCGGATCTCCGCCACCCGCGACCGGCTGCTGGCCGCGCACGCGGGCCGCACGGTCCTGCTGGTCACGCACGTGACCCCGGTCAAGATCCTGGTCCGGCTCGCCCTGGGCGCACCGCCGGAAGCGCTGTTCCGCATGGAACTCTCGGCGGCCTCCCTGTCGGCGGTGGCCTACTACGCCGACGGCAACGCCTCGGTCCGGCTGCTGAACGACACGTCCCACCTGCGGTAGCCGCTCACGCGACAAGGCCCCCGCCACCGGCAGTCCGGCGGCGGGGGCGGCATCGCTCACCGGGTCGGCGTCAGGGTGCGGGCTTGAGGTGAATGAGGGCTTCCACGGCCTGGCCCAGAACGCGGGCCATGGTGTGGGCCTCGGCCCGGGCGGAGAGGATCTGGCTGCCCGCCGGCCGCGTGTACCGGCGGGGCCGCTCTCCGTCCGTGGTGGCCCAGCCGTCCTCCTGCCGGGCGATATGCCGCTCCATGTGCTGCAGGGCGTCTTCGAGGTGCTGGGCGAGGTCGCGCAGGCTCTCGGCCACGGAAGCGATTTCGGCTGGGCTTCCGTAGGCGTCGTGGGGGTCTTTGGTCGCTTCGGCGAGTTCGCGTATGAGCGCGGCGGCGGTGGCCGCGTGGGCCGGGTGATCGGTCATACGGGTGAGGGTGCCCCATGACGCGCCCCTCCGAGGGGCGATTGCTCCAGCCGCCGAGATCGGGCAGCACGCCCGCAAGCGCGGCACCCCGAACGGAGTGGAAGGGGCAGACGAGCCGGCCTGTACGCCGGGTTCTGTCGCCCGGTGACCTCGCGGTCGCCGGGGAGACGGCCATCCATCTAGGACCGGCGTTGCCACCGGCCTCGTGCGGTCTACCCGCGAACTCGGGCGGGCAGCCCTCAAGCGTTCGCGCAGACCCGTCCGAAGACGGATCCTCTTGACCTTGCTCCAGGTGGGGTTTACCTAGCCGCCTGAGTCACCCCAGGCGCTGGTGGTCTCTTACACCACCGTTTCACCCTTACCGAGGACCGAAGTCCCCGGCGGTCTGTTTTCTGTGGCACTGTCCCGCGGGTCACCCCGGGTGGGCGTTACCCACCACCCTGCCCTGTGGAGCCCGGACGTTCCTCGGCGGGATCCGAGGATCCCGACGCGGCCGCCCGGCCGACTCGTCTGCCGTGGCGACCATGTTACCGGCTGTGCCGTCGCCGCTTGACCTTGACGCAGCGGCAAGGTTTCTACTGGGGGCATGCGGATCGGAGAGATCGCCGCGCTCGTCGGGGTCACCACCCGGGCGATCCGGCACTACCACCATGTCGGGCTGCTCCCGGAACCGGAGCGGCGCCCCAACGGGTACCGGGCCTACGGCGTCCGCGACGCCGTCCTGCTGGCCCGTGTACGCCGGCTCATCGAGCTCGGGCTCGCCCTCGACGAGGTGCGCGACGTCCTCGCGGACGACGCCGGGCGCGAGCTGGCCGACGTACTCGAAGAGCTCGACGCCGACCTGGCCCGCCAGGAGGCCGAGCTGGCCGAGCGCCGGCGGCGGCTCGCCGTCCTGCTGGCCGCGCCGCCGGGGGAGACCGAGCCCGTCTCGCCCGCCCTCGCGATCCGCTACGGCGCCCTCTTCGACCTGACCGTCCCGCCGGACGCGGTGGCCTCGGCGCGGGTGGACCGCCGCTACCCGGAGGGCCGGCTGGTCACGCTGTCCGAGGACGGGGTGCTCGACCTGATCGTGGGCAGCCAGACCTCGGTGACCCTGGAGCTGACCCGCCCCCTCCCCTTCACCCGCCCGCTGGGCTCCAGGGGGCGGGCGCGGACCATCCGCTTCCACGCCGACGACCCGCGCGCGCTCGTCACCGCCTTGCGGCAGCCCGCGTAGGGCCCGTCAGGCCGGGGCGAAGAGGACCTTCGCCGTGCCCGGGTTCGCCTCCGTCAGCCGGACCCGGATGCGGTCTCCCAGCGGGAGCTCCTCGGAGGTGGACTCGACGCGGCCGACCACCGCGGGGTCCTCCAGGTGGACGGTGCCGACCAGCGGCTCCCGGTCCCTGACGTCGATGACGGTGGCCTCGAAGGTCTCGCCGACGCGGTCCTTCATCACGGCGGCCTCGACCAGGTCCACGGACTCCCGCTCCGCCGTGTTCGCCAGCCGGGTGCCGTCCGCCATCTGCTCGGGGAGCACGCCCAGGGCCGCCACCGCCCACTCCGGGGGCTCGGCCCCGGCCGTCGCCGCCACGCACAGCTCGCCGGTGTACCGGTCGACGAGCCGGCGCAGCGGCGCGGTGCAGTGGGCGTACGGGGCCGCCACCGCGGAGTGGATCGCCGGGTCGGGGCTCCGGCCGCCGGTGAAGACGGTGTAGCCGGCGCCGCGCAGCAGGGCCGTGCACTCCTGGAGGAAGGCCGCGTGGGCGGGGCGGTGCGGGTCGAGGGAGCGTACGAGTTCGGCGTACGGGACGTGGTGCGGCCAGTCGATCCGCAGGGCCTTCGCCGCCCGCCGGAGCCTGCCGACGGCGCCGTCCGGTGCGCTGGGCAGGGTGCGCAGGATGCCCTGTCCGACGGCCAGCATCAGGTCGGCCGCGGCCATGCCGGTCATCAGGGAGATCTGCGCGTTCCAGCCGTCCGCGGGGAGCGGGGCGCGGTAGGCCAGGGCGTACGTGCCGTCGTGCGCGACGACCTCCTGCTCGGGCACGTTGAGCGAGATGCCGCCGCGTTCCCGTTCCAGGGCTTCGCGGAGCCGGCCGATGTCCTCCAGGAGGGCGAGGGGTTCCTCGGCCGTGCGGGTGTCGATGGCCTTCTGGACGCCGTCGTAGTCGAGCTTGGCCCGGCTGCGGACGAGGGCCCGGCGGACGTCGGCGGTCTCGACGCGGCCGTCGCGGTCCAGGTCGAGCCGCCACACGAGGGCGGGGCCGGTCTGGTCGGGCAGCAGGCTGGCCGCGCCCTCCGAGAGCACGGCCGGGTGCAGCGGAACCTTCCCGTCGGGGAAGTAGAGGGTGGTGACGCGGCGGTGGGCCTCGGCGTCGATCGGGCCGCCGGGGGTGACGAAGGCGGCGACGTCGGCGATGGCGTAGTGCACGCGGTAGCCGCCGGCGGACCGCTTCGCCAGGTGCATGGCCTGGTCGAGGTCGACGGAGGTCGGCGGGTCGATGGTGAAGAAGGGGATGTCGGTGCAGTCCACGTCCGGGAGGCGGGGGTGGGCGGCCGCGTGCTCGGCCTCGGCGAGCACCTCGGCCGGGAACTCCTCCGGTACGTCCAGCTTCGTCCGCAGTTCACGCAGCGCGGCCCGCAGAGCAGCCCCGTCTGCGCCGGTCATGTGCATCTGACGGCGTGGCATGGACCGAGCCTATGGGCGGTGGGGCCGGACGGCACGGCGAGCCGTCTACCCTGGCTCGGGGGCCGCATCCCCTGCGCCGTGTCGTATTGAAGGAGAACCACCGTGCTCGTGCTGCTGCCGCCGTCCGAAGGAAAGGCCGCCGGCGGCTCCGGCGCACCGCTGAAGCCGCAGGCGCTGTCCCTGCCCGGTCTGGCCCCGGCCCGCGCGGCGGTGCTGGAGGAGCTGGTCGAGCTGTGCGCGGGCGACGAGCTCAAGGCCCGCGAGGTGCTGGGCCTGAGCGAGGGGCTGCGCGGCGAGGTCGCGAAGAACGTCGAGCTGCGGTCGGCGGGGGCCCGCCCGGCGGGGGAGATCTACACGGGCGTGCTGTACGACGCGCTGGGTCTGGCCGACCTGCCCGCGGCCGCGCGGGGGCTCGCCGAGCGTTCGCTGCTGGTGTTCTCGGGGCTGTGGGGCGCGGTGCGGATCTCCGACCGGATCCCGTCGTACCGCTGCTCGATGGGTGTGAAGCTCCCGGGGCTGGGGGCGCTCGGCGCGTACTGGCGGGGGCCGATGGCGGAGGTCATGCCGGAGGCCGCGGGGGACGGGCTGGTGCTGGACCTGCGGTCGGCGGCGTACGGGGCCGCGTGGAAGCCGAAGGGCGAGGTGGCGGGGCGGACCGCGACCGTGCGGGTGCTGCACTCGCAGGTGGTGGACGGGGTGGAGAAGCGGTCGGTGGTGAGCCACTTCAACAAGGCGACGAAGGGTCGGCTGGTCCGGGACCTGCTGTGCTCGGGCTCCGCGCCTGGTTCGCCGGCCGAGCTGGTCACGGCCCTGCGGGACCTGGGCTACACGGTGGAGGCCGAGGCCCCCGCGAAGGCGGCCAAGGCCTGGTCCCTCGACGTGGTGGTCAGCCAGATCCACTGACCCGCCGTTGCCGGGGGCGCTGCCCCCGGACCCCCGCGCCTCAAACGCCGGCGAGGCTGAAAGATCGCCTCAAACGCCGGCGGGGCTGAAATTCAGGCGGCGCCGGCCAAATCCAGCCCCTCCGGCGTTTGAGGAGCGGGGTTCGGGGCGGAGCCCTGGATCCTTCAGCCTCGCGGGCATTTGACGCGCGGGTCCGGGCGCAGCCCCGGTCTTTCAGCCTCGCCGGCGTTTGAGGCGCGGGGTCTGGGGCGGAGCCAGCCCCAGGAGGCCTGCGCGGCTAGCGGCCCAGGGGCCAGGCGACGGCCGCCGGGGTCTGGTCGGCGTCGCCCGCGTACTGCGCGCACGCGTCCGTCAGGGTTTCCAGGAGGGTGAGGGGGTCCGGCAGGGGGTGTTCCATGCCCCGGAGCCAGGTCACCGCCTGGTCACCGGGCAGGGCCGCCGGGGGGACCAGGACGTAGCTGCCGCGGCAGTGCCACCGCAGGCCCGGGTGTTCGTCCATCGTCTCGGGGTGGCAGTCCAGTTCGCAGGGCCACCACTCGTCCTCGTCCTCGGGGGTGCCGCGCGTGGCGGTGAAGAAGAGCATGCGGGCCTGGTCGCCCGTGCCGGCCGACTCGGCGACGGGACCGACCTCGATGCCGGCTTCCAGGAGGCGGGCGAGCGCGGCGGTGCCGGCTTCCAGCGGGACGTCGAGGACGTCGTGGACCATGCCGGTCGCGGTGATGAAGTTGGCCTGGGGCTGGTTGCGCGCCCATCGTTCGACCTGGGCGCGGTCGGTCGTCGACTGGGTCTGCCAGGCGAAGGAGACGGGATGCCGGGCGGGCGTCGGACAGCCGATCCGGTCGCACGAACATCGGTAACCGACGGGATGGGCGGCGGGGGCGAGCGGCAGACCGGCGGCGGCGACGGCCAGGAGGAGCGCCTCGCGCTCGCGTCCGGGGTCCTCGGCGATGGGTTTCTGCCGCCGGCGCAGCCACTGGGAAATCCTGCTCTGCTCGCCGCGTTTGACGCGGCCGGACTCAGACCCCATCTATCCCCTCACCTCACCGTATCCCCGGCGGACCTTCACATGGTCCCACCATCCTGCGCCCCAGGTGACCGCTCTTGACGACCGGGGGCCCGCGGATGGGCGACCGGGAACCCCCACATAACCACAGAATCAGGCCATATGTTCTCGGGCAGCCGCCGGTGGTCGGCCGGTCAACGGGCGGTGACGTTTGCCACCCCGCCGAGCACCCGGTCCACCAACGCGTCGGTGTAAGCGTGCGTCAGGGGCGCCGTGCGCAGCAGCCAGCGGTACGTCAGCGGCCCCAGCAGCATCTCCACCGTCAGCCGGAGGTCCGTGTCCGGCGCGAGCTGGCCGGCCTCCCGGGCCGTGTTCAACCGGGCTTCGTACAGGGCGAGCTGCGGCTCCAGCAGCTGCTCGGTGAAGCGGGCGCCGAGCTCGGGGTCGGTGGCCCCGGCCGCGGTCAGGGCGCGCGCGGGGGCCTCGTACTTCTCGTCGTTGAACTCGTCCACCGTCGCCCGCAGTACGTGCTTCAGGTCGGCCGCGAGATCCCCGGTGTCGGGGAAGCCGGTCCACCCGGCGTCCGTCTCCGCGTCCCCGGCGAGGGCCAGTGAGGCGTCGAGGAGGACGGCGGCCTTCGACGGCCACCAGCGGTAGATGGTCTGCTTGCCGACGCCCGCGCGGGCGGCGATGGCCTCGATGGTCAGCTTGTTGTAGCCGACCTCCCCGACCAGGGCGAGTGCGGCGTCGAGGATGGCGCGCCGGGAGCGGTCGCTGCGGCGGGTGGCGTCAGGGGTCTTGGTCATGGCCCGAAACTACCAAAGCGAGACGTCTCGTCTTCCTATGGTTCCGTAAACCACTCTGTCGGTTCACTGTGTCGACCTGTTTGAGGAGAGACGATTCTCTTCAATACTCGACTCCATACTCAACCCGAGTAGAGCAAGCCGTGTAAGTCGTGAGGAGCCTTCTTTGCGCAGAAACGCCACACCCCGGCGTTACCTGATGTGCCCACCCGCACACTTCAAGGTCACGTACTCCATCAATCCGTGGATGGACCCCACGAAACCGGTGGACCTGCCCCTCGCACACGCCCAGTGGGAAGACCTGAGGGACCGCTACCGCGCCCTCGGGCACACCGTCGAGACCCTCGTACCGGACCCCGCGCTGCCCGACATGGTCTTCGCGGCGAACGGGGCCCTGGTCGTGGACGGCAAGGTGCTCGGGGCCCGGTTCGCCTATCCGGAACGCGCCGCCGAGGCCGAGATCCACCTCGAATGGTTCCGCAGCCACGGCTACGAGGACGTCCACGAGCCGTCCCACGTCAACGAGGGCGAGGGAGACTTCGCGGTCACGGCCACCTACATCCTGGCCGGCCGGGGCTTCCGCTCCAGCCCGCTCTCGCACGACGAGGCCCAGGAGTTCTTCGGCCGCCCCGTCATCGGCCTCGACCTGGTGGACCCGCGCTACTACCACCTGGACACGGCGCTCTGCGTCCTCGACGGCGACGAGATCATGTACTACCCGGGTGCCTTCTCGCCCGGCAGCCAGGGTGTGCTCAGGCGGCTCTTCCCGGACGCCCTGATCGCCGAGGAACCGGACGCGGCCGCCCTCGGCCTGAACGCGGTCTCCGACGGCCGGCACGTGCTGCTCCCGCAGGCGGCGACCGGGCTGCTGGCGCCGCTGCGGGACCGGGGGTTCGAGCCGGTCCCGATGGATCTCGGCGAGCTGCTCAAGGGCGGCGGCAGCGTGAAGTGCTGCACCCAGGAGCTGCGGCCCTAGTCCTCCTCGGACACGGGCCCGGGCTCGGAGGATGAGGGCGGAGGCCAGGCCTGGCCCCAGTCGGCGTCCCGCGCGGCCTTGTAGAGGTCACCGTGGCGCTTGGTCACGTTGACCCGGGTCAGGCCCTCACCCTCCGGGCCGCACAGCTCCAGCAGGACGAGCCCCTTCCGGATCTGCGGCTTCCGCGTGATCCGGAAGGCGGCGGGCCCGGTCGGGAAGCGGGTCGCGGCGACGTAGCTGAACTTCTCGTCCTCGTACGGGAGCGAGCCGCCCTTGACCTTCCGGTGCAGGGAGGACCGGCTGACCCGCGCCGAGAAGTGGCACCAGTCCTGCCCGACCTCGATCGGGCAGGTCCCGTCGTGCGGGCACGGGGCGGCGACCTTCAGCCCGGCCCCGATCAGCTGGTCGCGGGCCTCGCGGATGCGGAGGTAGCCCTCCGGCGTGCCCGGCTCGATGAGTACCACGGCCTGCCCGGCCCGCGCCGCCTCGGCGACGACCGCCGTACGGGCCTGCGGGGTCAGCTCGCCCAGCACGTACGAGACGGTCACCAGGTCGGCGTCGGGGAGGGTGAGGCCGGAGCCGATGACGGCCCGCCGCCAGTCCGCTGCGCGGAGCACGGGCGAAGGGGAGGCGTCCGCGAGCTCCTTGCCGAGCTTCAGCGCGGGCTCCGCCCAGTCCAGCACGGTGGTTTCCCGCGGGCCGTCCCAGGTGGCATCCACCGCCCAGGTGGCCGCGCCCGTACCGCCGCCCACGTCCACGTGCGAGCCCGGCGCCCACTCGGGCGCCGCCTCCGCGAGCCCGTCCAGGGCGGCCCGTACGGCCTCGAAGGTGGCCGGCATCCGGTACGCCGAGTACGCCGCCACGTCGGAGCGGTCGCGCAGTAGGGGCGCGTCGGTCGGGGTCTGCCCCCGGTAGCTGGCGATGAGCCGCTCGACGGCGGCGGCGGCCTGCTTGGGCGGGAGGCCGTCGAGCAGGCGGGCCAGCGCGGTGCGGAGGGTTTCGGCGGAGGCGTTCACCTGCGAAGTTTACGGCGCGGCCGGGCCGAACCGGCCAGCCGGGCTGCGCCCGGACCTGGGGCTCCGCCCCAGACCCCGCGCCTCAAACGCCGGCGAGGCTGAAAGAGCGCCTCAAACGCCGGCGGGGCTGGAGGGTGCGGCGGGGCTGGATTGCCCGCAGGGCAATTTCAGCCCCGCCGGCGTTTGAGGCGCGGGGGCCTGGGGGCGGAGCCCCCGGCAGCGGCGCCGCGCATACGGGCTAGGCGGTGGCCTCGCGGGTCCGCCAGGGGCGGCACAGGGTCAGGAAGAAGGTCACCGACAGGAAGGCGCACACCACCTGGACCACCGCCATCGGGACCGCCGTGTCCTCGCCGGCGATTCCCACCAGCGGGGAGGCGATCGCGCCGATCAGGAACGAGGTGGTGCCGATCAGCGCGGAGGCGGAGCCGGCCGCGTGCGGGGTGCGCATCAGCGCCTGGGCGTTGGTGTTGGGCAGCAGCACGCCCATCGCCGACATCAGCACGAACAGCGCGGCGGCGATCGGGGGCAGCCCGACCTTCCCGAACACGCCGGTCGACATCAGCAGCAGCGCCACCGCGGCGGCCGTGACGATCCCGAGCCCGACGGCCAGGACCTTGTCCATGCTGACCCGGCCGACCAGCAGCTTGCCGTTGATCTGGCCGACGGCGATCAGGCCGACGGAGTTGAGGCCGAAGAGCAGGGAGAAGGCCTGGGGCGAAGCCCCGTAGATCTCCTGGATCACGAAGGGCGAGGCGGAGATGTACGAGAAGAGCACGGCGAAGGCGAAGCCGCCGGTCAGGGTGTAGCCGGTGAAGACGCGGTCGGCGAGCAGCCCGCGCATGGTGTGCAGTGCGGAGCCGACGCCGCCGGTGTGCCGCCGCTCGGGCGGCAGGGTCTCGCCGAGCTTGCGCCACACCATCAGCGTGAGCACGGTGCCGACGCCGGTCAGGACGACGAAGACCCCGCGCCAGTCGGCGACGCGGAGCACCTGGCCGCCGATGAGCGGGGCGATGATCGGGGCGGCCCCGGATATGAGCATCAGGGTGGAGAAGAAGCGGGCCATCTCGACCCCGTCGTACAGGTCGCGTACGACGGCCCGTGCGATGACGATCGCGGCGGCCCCGGCCAGGCCCTGGAGCAGGCGGAAGGCGATCAGCATCTCGGCGGTCGGGGCGAGGGCGCAGATCGCGGTGGCCAGGACGTAGACGACCATGCCGACGAGCAGCGGCCGGCGGCGGCCCCACCGGTCGCTCATCGGGCCGATGACGAGCTGACCCAGGGCCATGCCCGCGAGGCAGGCGGTGAGGGTGAGCTGGACGGTCGCGGCCGGGCTGTGCAGGGCGTTGGTGACCTGCGGCAGGGCCGGCAGGTACATGTCCATGGACAGCGGGGGCAGGGCGGTCAGCCCGCCGAGAACGAAGGTGACGAGCAGGCCCGTGCGGCGGGTGGCCGTGAGGGGCGCGGCGGTGGCGGGGGCGGAGGGCGATTCGGGCGACGAGTCGTGCGAGGCGGCCGTCGCGGGGCCTCTCTCCGACATGCGGGACTCCAGTCTCTTCATCTGCTTTACGCACCCCCTGGCCGACCCATGCTCTCAGCAATCGGAACGTCCGGGGACCGGGCCGCCGCGTGACGTACCCTGCGGCCCCATGGACGAAAGTACGAAGAAGATCGCCGTGGTGACCGGGGCCGGCTCCGGGATCGGCCGCTCCGTGGCGCTGGCCCTGGCCGCGGCGGGCTGGGCCGTGGCCGTGGCCGGCCGCCGGACCGAACCGCTGGAGGAGACCGCGAAGGCGGCCGGGACCGGCGCCGACGTGCTGTGCGTGCGCGCCGACGTGAGCGACCCGGACGACGTGACTGGGCTGTTCGAGTCAGTCCGGGCGCGGTACGGCCGCCTCGATCTGCTCTTCAACAACGCGGGCACCTTCGGGCCCGGCGGGGTCCCGCTGGAGGACATCACCTACGAGGCCTGGCGCTCCGTCGTGGACGTCAACCTGACCGGCGCCTTCCTGTGCGCGCAGGCCGCGTTCCGGCAGATGAAGCAGCAGGACCCGCAGGGCGGCCGGATCATCAACAACGGCTCCATCTCGGCGCACGTACCGCGCCCCCACTCCATCGCCTACACCGCGACCAAGCACGCGATGACCGGCCTGACGAAGTCCCTGTCGCTGGACGGGCGGCCGTACCGGATCGCCTGCGGCCAGATCGACATCGGCAACGCGGCGACCGAGATGACCGAGCGGATGCAGACCGGCATCCTCCAGGCCAACGGGCAGCTGGCGGTGGAACCGGTGATGGACGCGGCCGACGTGGCCCGCACGGTCCTGCACATGGCCGAGCTGCCGCTGGAGGCGAACGTCCAGTTCGCGACGGTGATGGCCACGTCGATGCCGTACATCGGACGCGGCTGAGCAACCTCGTTGCGCGGCCACGGGGAAGCGGCCGATCATGACCGGATGACCAATACCGAGGTACTGCGCTACACCGCCTTCTCCCACGACCCGGCCGGCGGCAACCCCGCCGGGGTCGTGCTCGACGCGGCCGGGCTGGACGACGCCGCGATGCTGGAGATCGCCGCCGGGCTGGGCTACAGCGAGACGGCCTTCCTGACCGCCCCGCCCGAGGGGCTCGGCGGCCCGGAAGACCGGGCCTTCACCGTGCGCTACTTCAGCCCGAAGGCGGAGGTCCCCTTCTGCGGGCACGCCACCGTCGCCACCGCCGTCGCGCTGGCGGAGCGGATCGGTCCCGGCGAGCTGCTCTTCGCCACCAAGGCGGGGACCGTCCCGGTCTCCGTCACCGCCGAGGCGGACGGGCGGCTGCGGGCCACGCTGACCAGCGTCGAACCGCACACCGAGGAGATCGGCGCGGCCGACCTCGTCGAGGCGCTGGCCGCGCTGGACTGGCCGGAGGCGGACCTGGACCCGGCCTTCCCGCCCAGGATCGCCTTCGCCGGAGCCCGGCACCTGGTGATCGGCGCCGGCACCCGGGCCCGGCTCGCGGAGCTCGCGTACGACTTCGCCCGGCTGGAGGCCCTGATGCGGCGCCTGGACCTCACCACGGTCCAGCTGGTGCACCGGGCGGGCCCGGCGGAGTTCCACGTACGGGACCCCTTCCCGGTCGGCGGCGTCGTCGAGGACCCCGCCACGGGGGCCGCGGCGGCCGCCTTCGGCGCGTACGCGCGCGAGCTGGGGCTGGTCCCCGAGGACGTGGTGCTCACCCTCCACCAGGGTGCGGACATGGGGCGGCCGGGCGTCCTCACGGTGGAGCTGCGCGCGGGTGACTCCCGGGTGCGGGTCGGCGGCGAGGGCGTGCGGATCGCGTGAGCGCGTACACCGGCGGGGAGGGGGCGCGGGCGGCCCGGCTGCTGGGGCTCCGCCCCAGAACCCGCCCAGGCGGGCCGGCTGCTGGGTCTCCGCCCCAGACCCCGCTCCTCAATCGCCGGAGGGGCTGGATCTTGGCCCGGGGTGGAGCCCCGAGGTGAGCGAGCCGGGTATGGCGGTGCTCCGCTTCGCCGAGGCCGACGTGCCCGAGGCGCTGGCGCGTCAGGTCGCGGTGCTGGAGGACGAGGCATGGCCGGGGGCCTCGCCCGGGCACGACCCGGCGCTGGCGCCGCGCGCGATGCTGCTCGTGGACGGCGAGGGCACGGTGGCCGCCTCGCTGGCGCTGCTGTTCAAGGAGATCCCGCTCGCGGGGCGGACCTACCGGGCGGCCGGGCTGAGCGCGGTCGTGACGCGGGCCGCGCTGCGCGGCCGGGGGAGCGGCGGCCGGCTGGTCGTCGCGGCCCGCGCGGCGCTCGCCGCGGAACCGGGTCTGGACCTGGCGCTGTTCAGCTGCGACCGGTCGCTGGTGCCGTTCTACGAGGCGGCCGGGTTTGAACCGCTGCCCGGCACCGTCCTGGTGGGCGGGACACCGCAGGACCCTCTCGCCACGGACGCCCC
The DNA here is from genome assembly GCF_055571215.1 of Streptomyces sp. NPDC030995. NCBI lineage: Bacteria > Bacillati > Actinomycetota > Actinomycetes > Kitasatosporales > Streptomycetaceae > Streptomyces > Streptomyces sp. NPDC030995. Next base: position 122,369 of record NZ_JBVIFS010000014.1, on the reverse strand, counting down.
GGGCTTCGACAAGACGGTCATGGCGGCCTTCTTCTCGGACACCCCCGACCGGGACCGGGCGGCCTTCACCGGCGTCCGCGTCCCGCTGCACCCGGGGACCATCGACCGGCTGTGGTGACCCGGATACGGCGAACGGGCCGCGGTGAGGGGCGTGGAAGCCTCTCACCGCGGCCCGTTCGGACGTTCGGACGCTCGGCCCGTCAGCCGGCCTGGGTGGCCTCCGCGGGCCGCGGCTTCGCGTCCCTCGGGCGGCCCCGGTCGAGGAGGAACAGGGTCAGCACGGGGACCAGGTACAGCGCCCACACCGTCAGCTGGAGGACGGTGGGGTCCGGCTGGAAGTTGAAGACTCCCTTGAGCAGGGTCCCGTACCAGCTGTCCGGCGGGATCGCCGAGCTGATGTCGAAGGCCTTGTTGTCCAGGCCGCCCAGGAAGCGGGCCTCCTGGAGGTCGTGGACCCCGTACGCGAGCACGCCCGCGGCCACGATCACCAGCATGCCGCCGGTCCACTTGAAGAACTTCGCCAGATTGATCTTCAGGGCGCCCCGGTAGAAGAGGTACCCCAGCACGATCGCCGTCGCGATGCCCAGCAGCACCCCGATCAGCGGCGCGGAGGAGCCCTCGCCGCTGGCCCGTACCGACGCCCACACGAACAGCGCGGTCTCCAGGCCCTCGCGGCCGACGGCCAGGAAGGCGGTGGCGACCAGCGCGCCGGTGCCCATGGCGAGCGCCGTGTCGAGCTTGCCCTGGAGCTCGGCCTTCAGATGCCGCGCGGTGCGCTTCATCCAGAAGACCATCCACGTCACCAGACCCACCGAGATGATGGAGAGGGTGCCGCCGAGCAGCTCCTGCGCCTCGAAGGTCAGCTCCTGGGTGCCGAACTCCAGCATCGCGCCGAAGGCGAGCGAGAGCCCGCAGGCGATCGCGATGCCGAGCCACACGGGACGCAGGGCGTCCCGGCGCTCGGTCTTCACCAGGTACGCGACGAGGATGCAGACGACCAGGCTGGCCTCCAGCCCCTCGCGCAGGCCGATCAGATAATTGCCGAACACGGAGGTTCCTTCTCTCGGACTGGCTTACGCGAACAGCGTCCGGCCCCACCAGTCGTCCTTGTCGCGGACGCCCGGCGGGACGGCGAATATCGCCGAACCCACGTGCTGGATGTATTCGTTGAGGACGTCGGCCTTCGCCAGCTGGCGCTGGATCGGGACGAAGCCCTTGCGGACGTCGCGCTGGTAGGCGAGGAAGAACAGGCCCGCGTCGAGGCGGCCCAGGCCGTCCGTACCGTCGGTGAAGGAGTAGCCGCGGCGCAGGATCGTCGCACCGTTGTTGGTGTCCGGGTGCGCGAGGCGGACGTGCGCCTCCGGCTTCATCGCCTTCAGGAACGGCTCGTCGCGCTCCTTCGACTTGCCGACCGGGGCACCCTCGCCCTTGTCGCGGCCGAAGATGTCCTCCTGCTCGCCCAGCGGGGTGCGGTCCCAGATCTCGATGTTCATCCGGATCCGCCGGGCCACCAGGTACGAGCCGCCGGTCATCCAGTCGCTGCCGTCGCCGGCGCCGACCCACACGTGCTTGTCCAGGGCGGCCTTGTCGGTGCCGGAAATGTTCCGGGTGCCGTCCTTGAAGCCCATCATGTTGCGCGGGGTCTGCTCGTCGGGCGTGGTCGACGAGGTCTTGCCGAAGCCCAGCTGCGACCAGCGCACCGCGGTCTTGCCGAAGCCGATGCGGGCCAGCTGGCGGATCGCGTGCACGGCGACCTGCGGGTCGTCGGCGCAGGCCTGGACGCAGATGTCGCCGCCGGAGCGCGCCGGGTCCAGGTTGTCGCCGGGGAACAGCTCCAGGTCCACCAGCGCCTCGGGGCGCTTGCCCTCCAGCCCGAACCGGTCCTTGGCGAACAGGCCGGGGCCGAAGCCGATGGTCAGGGTGAGGCGGGAGGCCTTCAGGCCCAGGGCCTCGCCCGTGTCGTCCGGCGGGGCCTCCGGGAGGCCGCCGAAGCCGCCCTCGCCGACCGGCTGGCCGGCCGTCATGAGGCGGGCCGCCTCGGTCCACTCCTTGAGGAGCTTGATCAGCTCCTCGCGGCTCTTCGTCTTCACGTCGAAGGCCGCGAAGTGCAGACGGTCCTGGACGGCGCTCGCGATACCGGCCTGGTGGTCACCGTGGAACGGCACGGCCGCCCCGGCGGCGGCCGCCGAGACCATGTCCGGCCCGCTGCCGAAGGCAGCCGCCGCACCGCCGGCCGCGGCCGCGCCGAGCGCGAGCCCGGCACCGCCCCAGCCCAGGACGGCGCGCCGCGAGGGCGAGGTAGCCGACCCGTTGCCGCCCTGGTGTTCCGTCTGCTGGTCCGGCTGCTGCTGCGCCGCCGGATCCGGTGTCGATTCGGACATGCTGTCTCCCGCCTCCTTCGTCCCTGGACCGTTACTTCGTGACCGCGGCGGCGAGCTTGGAGAGCGGCTCACCGAGGGCGCTGACGCCGTCCGAGAGCTCCTTGCGCTCCGCCTCGCCGACCTTGTCGTACGAGGTGAACTCGTAGGAGGTCTTGTCGGCGCGGTACTTGTCCAGCAGCGTGTTCATCGCCGCGAACTGGGCGTCCAGCTGCTTGACGAGCTCAGGGTCGTTCTTCGTGGCGATCGCCTTCAGGACCTCGTACGCCTTCTCCGCGCCCTCGACGTTGGCCTTGAAGTCGACCAGGTCGGTGTGGGAGTAGCGCTCCTCCTCGCCCGTGACCTTGCCGGTGGCGACCTCGTCGAGGAGCTCCTTGGCGCCGTTGGCGATCGAGGAGGGGGTGATCTCCGCGGTGCCGACCTTCTTCTGCCAGTCGGTCAGGTCGGTGATCAGGGTGTCGGCGAGCTTCTTGTCGTTGTCGTCGATCTTGTTGTCGGCCCACAGGGACTTCTCGAGGCGGTGCCAGCCCGTCCAGTCCTTCGCCGGGTCCTGGCCGGCCTCCAGGCCGTCCTCGCGGACGTCGACCTTCGGGTCGATGTCACCGAAGGACTCGGCGACCGGCTCGGTGCGCTCCCAGCCGATGCGGGACGGCGCGTACGCCTTCTTCGCGGCCTCGACGTCGCCGGCCTTGACCGCGTCCGCGAAGGCCTGGGCCTTGGGGAGGGTCTCCTCGGCCTGCTTGACCACGTACGCGCGGTAGGCGGCGACCGCGGCGTCCGCCTCGGGGCTGCGCTTCTCCTCGGCGGCGCCCTTGCCGGTGGCCTTGACCTTCTGGGCGATGCCGTCGCCCTTCATGCCGGGCTTGCAGACGATCTCGTACTCGCCCGCCTTGATCTCGGCGGTGATGGAGGCCTTGGTGCCGGCGAGGATGTTCTCGCGCTCGGTCACGATGCGGTCGTCCGGGAAGAGGACGTAGACCTCGGTGACCTTGGAGCCCTTGTTCTCGACATCGATCTGGACCTTGCCCGCCGGGAACTCCGTCTTCGACACCTCGCAGGCGCTGTCGGAGGCCGTCACCTTGATCGCGCCGTCGCCGCCCGCGTCGCTCTTCTGGGAGCAGCCGGTGACGGCGGTCAGAGCGGCTGCCACGGAGGCGGCGGCGATGACGGTGAGGCGGGCGGGGCGCATAGGGGGCTCCTGGGCGTCGGACGAGGGGCCGTCCCAAGGGGGAGAGGCCGGTGAGGCGGACCTAACTTAACCGAGCCTTACCTCAGTCATACCCACTCGTACAGTGATTCAGCTCTCACCTTTCGTCGTCGGACACGGGCCCGTCACGGTCGTTTCACGCCAACACCATGGCCGAGTAAAGAGGGAGTCAAGCCATGTTGACCGTTCCGTACTGCGGAATGGCTTACGCGGAATCTTCTGTTCCGCGAACGGGGACGACCAGCGGGGCCCCCGTGCGGGGGTGCGGGAGCACCTCCACCGGCTGCCGGTAGACCCGGCTCAGCAGGGCGTCCTCGAACACCTCGGCGGGCGGTCCGTCCGCGGCGATCCGCCCGTCGTGCAGGACGGCGACCCGGTCCGCGTAGGCGGCGGCCAGCCCCAGGTCGTGCAGGACGACGACCACCGCGTCCCCGGCCGCGGCCCGCTCCCGGCAGATGCGCAGCACGAGCTCCTGGTGGCGCAGGTCGAGGGCGGCGGTCGGCTCGTCGAGCAGCAGGAGCGGGGCCCGCTGGGCCAGTACGCGGGCCAGCGCGACCCGGGCGCGCTCGCCGCCGGAGAGGGCGGAGAAGGGGCGCGCGGCGAAGTCCGTGACTTCGGTGGCGGCCATGGCGGTGGCCACGGCCTCGTCGTCGGAGTCGGCGAAGGGGGTGCCGGCCCAGGGCGCGCGGCCCATCCGTACGACGTCCTCCACCGGAAAAGGGAAGGACAGTGCGGCCGTTTGGGGGAGTACGGAGCGGCGCAGCGCGAGATCCGGGGCGCTCCAGTCGCCCACCGCGCGGCCGTCGATCCGGACCTCGCCGGAGGTGGCGGGAAGGTCGGCGGCGAGTGCGGCCAAAAGGGTGGACTTGCCGGCGCCGTTGGGGCCGACCAGTGCGAGGACCTCGCCGGAGCGGGCGGTCAGATCGATGCCGGAGAGCACCTCGCGGTGGCCGCCCAGGTGGATGTGGAGGGCGGTGGTCTCGGCGAGGGGGGCGCCGGGGGTGGGGCGGGCGGGGATGGTCCGTCTGTTGCGGGTGAGGAGGCGGGTCAGGCTGCCGGGTGTGGGGCTCGCGGTGCTTGCCGTGCTTGCCGTGCTTGCGCCGGTCATGCCCAGCCTCCTTGTTTGCGGCGGGTGCGGCGCAGCAGCCAGAAGAAGAACGGGCTGCCGAGCAGGGCGGTCAGGACGCCGAGCGGCAGTTCGGCGGGCTGGGCGAGGGTCCGGGCGGCCAGGTCGCCCGCGACCAGGACCACGGCGCCGGCGAGGGCGCTGCCCGGGACCAGGAAGCGGTGGCCGGGGCCGTTGGCCATGCGCAGCAGGTGCGGGACGAGCAGGCCGATGAAGGTGATGACGCCGGCGACGGCGACGGCGGCGGCGGTGAGCAGCGCGACGACCAGGATGAGGGCGAGGCGCAGCCGTTCGACGTCGATGCCGAGGTGGCGGGCGGGCCGCTCGCCGAGGGAGAGGAGGTCGAGCCGGCGGGCGTAGAAGGGGGCGACGAGCAGGCCGGCGACGGCGCAGGGCAGGACGGCGAGCACCTTGGGCCAGGTGGCCTGGGCGAGGGAGCCGAGCTGCCAGAAGGTGATCTGGTTGACCTGGCCGCTGTCCGCGAAGAAGACGAACAGGCCGATGAGGGCGCCGGCGAGGGCGTTGACGGCGATGCCCGTGAGGATCAGGGTGACGACCTCGGTCTTCCCGCCGTTGCGGGAGAGGAGGTAGACGGCGCTGACGGTGATCAGGCCCGCGATGAACGCGCAGAGGGGAACCGTCCAGTTGCCCAGGAAGGTCAGGCCGAGGCCGATGGCGGCGACCGCGCCGACGGCGGCGCCGGCCGAGATGCCGATGACGCCGGGCTCGGCGAGGGGGTTGCCGAAGACGCCCTGCATGAGCGCGCCCGCGCAGCCGAGGCTGGCGCCGACGAGCACCGCGAGGGTGACGCGGGGGAGGCGTACGTTCCACAGCACGCTCTCGCCGACCCGGTCGAGGGGGGCTCCGCCGAGGCCCAGGCGGTGCTGGGCGGAGGTGAGTACGTCGGCCAGGGGGATCTCGTACGCGCCGACTCCTGCGGAGAGCAGGGCCAGGAGGAGTAGCGCCGTGATGAGGGCGGCGGTGAGGGGGAGGGCCTGGGGGCTGCGCGGCTTGGCGGGGTCTGCCCGGACCCGCGCCTCAAGGTTTCCGGGCTCTGCCCGGACCCGCGCTGGGTTTTGGCTGGCGCCGTCCGCCCGCGGGGCCGTGGTGGGGCCGGTTCCGGCGGGGCCGGGCGCGCGCCGGGGCGTCTCCTCGGGCGCCGAACGTGGCGAGGGGTCGGGGGGTGCGGCGGTGTTGTGTTCGGCGCCCTGCGGGGACGCCCCGGCACACACCCGGCCCCGCCGGAACCGGCCGGCGGCGGTCCGGCTCGGCTCTGTCGTCTCCGTGCCGGGGGGCGTGGGGTCGTAGAGGGCCATCTCAAGAGGCCTTGGTGTAGAGCTGGGTGATCAGGGAGGCGAGGACCTGGTCCGTGCGGGGGCCGTAGTTGAGGAGGACGCCGTCGTCGATCGTGAGTACGTGGCGGTCCATGCCGGCCGGGGTCTGTGCGACGCCCGGGATCTTCACCAGGCCGTCGATGCCGCCGACCGATTCGAGGCCCTTGGACATGACGAGGATGGCGTCGGGGGCGGCCGCCGCCAGAGCCTCGCTGGTGATCGGGGTGAAGTCCTTGCCGAGCCCGGACTCCTTGCCGGTGTCGATCGCGCCGGCCGCTTCCAGGAGGGAGGCGGCGCCGGAGTCCGAGCCGCCCAGGAGGTAGACGGAGGCGGTGCCGCGGAGGTAGAGGAAGGCCACCCGGGGGTGTTTGGTGGTTGGGATGTTCTTGCGGGCCGTGGCGATCCGGTCCGCGGTGCGCTGGTTGAGGGTGGCTCCGGCCGCCTTGACGCCCAGGGCGGTGGCGACCGCGTCGATGCGTTTCGGTACGTCGTCCAGGGACTTGGCCGGGGCCACCACCAGTACGGGGACGCCGGCGTCGCGGATCTGCTGGACCGCTTCGGCGGGGCCGCTGGTGGTCTCGGCCAGGACGAGGGTCGGGTGGAGGGAGAGGACGCTCTCGGCGGAGACGTCGTGGCCGCGTGTCACCAGGGGGAGCTGGGCGGCCTGTTCGAAGGTGGCCGTGATGTCCCGGGCGACGACCTGGCCGCCGAGGCCCAGAGTGTGGACGATCTCGTTGAGGCTGCCGGTCAGCGGGACGATCCTGTCCGTGGAGGTGACCGTGACCTGGGTGCCGTCCGTGGAGGGCACGGTGACCGGGAGTGCGGGCAGGGGGGCCGGGGTGAGGGGTTCCACTCGGTCCGGGGTGGCCGAGTGGGGGGATGTGGGCGGGGTGCCTCCGCAGGCCGTCAGGGCGAGGGCCAGTGCTGCCACGGCGAGCGCGAGACGGGGGAAGCGGTGTGACGCGGGGGGCGTAGGCACGAAGGCACCGTCCTGATGTTCTGGGGACCGGGGGGTTACGAACCCGGCCGGAGGTAGCTTAGGTTAGCCTAACCTTGCTTAGCCAGACCCTGGAGGGGACACTCATGTCCGCGAGACCCGTCCGTGCGTTCGCCGTCGCCGTGTTGGCGGCCCTGCTGGGGGCTCTGCTCCCGGCCACCGCCGCTCGGGCGGGCACCGTACAGGGGGGTCGGCTCGACTGGGGCATCAAATCGTCCTTCCAGAGTTATGTCACCGGGCCGGTGGCAAAAGGCAGTTTCAAGCTGAAGGGCGGCGCCGCGACGGCCGGTGGCAGCCTGTTCCGTTTCCACTCGGCGGCCGGTTCCTACGACGCCGTTTCCGGAGCGTTCGAGGCTTCGTATGCGGGCGGGGTGACCTTCCAGGGGCACCAGAAGCCCGACGGGTCCTACGACCTGGACATGACCGTCAGCCGGCCCACCGTCAGGATCGACGGGGGGAACGGCACGCTGTACGTGGACGTCTCCAGCAAGGCCAAGGACACCGGCGCGGTCAGCAACCGGTCCCAGGTGCCCTTCGCCACCCTCGGCCTCGGCGGCGTCAACATGAAGGGCGGCGCCAGCCCGTTGGCCCTCACCAACATCCCGGCCACGCTCACCGCGGAGGGCGCCAAGGCCTTCGCGGGCTACTACCCGGCCGGGGCGCAGCTGGATCCTCTGTCGCTTTCCGCCGATGTGAAGGCCGCTCCGGCCGCCGAGCCTTCGGCGAGCGCCGTGGTCGAGAGTCCGCCCGCGCAGGGCGGCTTCGCCGACGCTGCTGTCGACTGGGGGGTGCGCCGCACCTTCCGGGAGTACGTCACCGGCTCGGTCGGGCAGGGCAAGTGGACGCTCGCCGAAGGGGCCCAGGACGGCGGGGCGCTGTTCCGCTTCCCGCAGGGCAAGGGTGCGTACGACGCTCGGAAGGGCACGCTCGACGCGGTCTTCGCCGGCACCGTCCAGTTCACCGGCGCCCACCTGGACCTGAAGCTCGGCAAGGTGAGCGTGAAGGTGGAAGGCGGCAAGGGTGTCCTCGCCGCCGATGTCACGACCGGCGGCGAGACGAAGAGCGCCGTCGCGCTGGTGGAGTTCGACGCCAAGTCACTGAAGACCGAGGGCGGGCTCGCCACCTTGAGCGAGGCCCCGGCCACCCTGACCGAGGGCGGCTCCCAGGCCTTCAACTCCATGTACAAGGCCGGCACCGAGATGGACCCCGTCTCGCTCGCCGTCGCCCTCGACTCCACCGCCCGGCTGCCGGCCCTGCCCGACCTGGGCTCCACGGCCGCGCCTGCGCCCGCGCCTGCAAGTGCCGAGCCCGCCGCCGAGGCGAAGGCCGGGAAGTCCTCCAACGCCGGGCTGTTCGTGGCCGTGGCCGTGGCCGTGCTGGTGCTGGCCGGAGGCGTCGTCTTCCTGGTGGTGCGCAGGCGGCGTACGACAGTCGTTTAATCCCATCCCCCGTTGTTCTGAGGAGCTCCCTGTCATGTCGTCCATCCGCCGACCGATCTCCGTCGCCGCCGCCGTGCTCACCGCCGCGGCCCTCGGGGCCACCGCCTTCGTCCTGCCCGCCACCGCCGCGGGCCCCCCGACCGAACCGATGAAGATCATCGGTGGCTCCCTCGACTGGGGTGTGCTCGCGAGCTACCGCGCCTACGTGACCGGCATGGCCAAGGGCTCCATCACCGTGGCGGACGGCGCCAAGCAGAACGAGGACGGCACTCTGCGCTTCGGCGAGCCGACCGGCCAGTACGACCCGGCCGGCGGGCACGTGGTGAAGGCCGCCTTCAAGGGCAGCGTCACCTTCTCCTCGCCCGCCCCGCCGACCGGCCACGGCTTCGAGGTCAAGCTCTCGGACTTCCGTATCGACACCGGCACCAAGAAGCTCACCGCGGACGTCACCAAGGGCGGTGCCACGACCCAGGACGTGCCGCTGGCCACGGTGGCCTTCGGCGGCCCGGCGATGGAGAAGCTGGCGACCACGCTCACCAAGGAGGCCGCGGACGCCCTCGGTTCGCCGGGCTACGAGAACAAGGCGGGCGACCCGCTGACCGCGAAGCTGGAGTTCGAGACGCCCGCCCCGACCCCGACCCGGCCCACCCCGACCGTCACCGCGCCCACCTCGGCGGCCCCCACCACCGCCCAGCCCACGGCTCCGGCGGACGGCGTGCAGAAGGTCCTCAGCGGCAAGCTGACCTGGGGCGTGAAGGAGTCCTTCCGCAAGTACGTGCTGAACGCGGGCTCCATCACCCCGGCCGGCGGCGCCGGCAAGAACGGCCAGCTCTTCGACTTCGCCTTCGGCAAGGGCGAGCTGGACGTCAAGAAGCAGAAGCTGACCGCCTCCTTCGAGGGCAACCTCCGCTTCCAGTACGCCGACCACGGCATAGACATCACCTTGGGGAACCTCCGCGTCGACGCCACCGGCAAGACCGGCACCCTGTACGTGGACGTCAAGAACGCCTCCGGCAGCAAGGCGGCCGTCCCCTTCGCCACGCTCGACCTGTCGAAGACCGACTACAAGACCAAGGGCGGTGTGCTGGCGCTGAACGCGGTCCCGGCGGTGTTCACCGCCGAGGGCGCGGCGAGCTTCGCCAACGCCACCACCGGCTCGATGTACAAGGCGGGTGACGCGATCGACCCGCTCGACCTCTCCGTGGCGGTGGACAAGGACGCGGTCCTTCCGACCACGGCGCCGAGCGCCACGACAGCGACCACCACCGGCGGTACGGGCGGCAGCGCGGGCGGCGGCTCCGTCGGCGGGAACCTCGCCGCCACCGGCGCCGACATCCCCGCCGGGGCCCTGCTCACCACCTCCGGCGCGGTGATCGCGGCCGGCGCGGGCGCGGTGTTCCTCGCGCGCAGGCGGCGTACGTACCAGGTCTGAGCCGTGCTTCAATTCCCGCGTGAACGATCTCGACGTGCTGAAGGTCTTCTGCGCGGGTGACGGCCGCCACGGCAACCTGCTCGGTGTCGTACGCGACGGCCGGACCTGCCCCGACGATGCGTCGCGGCAGGCGCTGGCCGCCGAACTCGGCTACAGCGAGACGGTGTTCGTCGACGATCCCGAGCGCGGGGTCGTCGACATCCGTACCCCCGGCACGCGGGTGTCCTTCGCCGGATACCCGCTGGTCGGGGTCGCGTGGCTGCTGGACATCGAGGAGCTCCAGCCGCCGGCCGGATCCGTATGGGCCCGCGACGACGGGGAGTTCACCTGGATCACGGCCCGCCCCGAGTGGGTCGAGGGCAAGCGCACCGAGCAGTACGGGTCCGTCGCCGAGGTCGAGGCGCTCCCGGCCCCGCCGCCGGGCGAGGGCTGGCTGTACGCCTGGGCCTGGGAGGACGAGGCGGCGGGCCGCGTGCGGGCCCGCGGGTTCCCGCGCCGCCCCGACGGGGTCATCGCGGAGGACGAGGCCACCGGCTCGGCGGCGATCCTGCTGACGGCTCAGCTGAACCGCGCCCTGAACATCACCCAGGGCGCCGGCTCCCAGATCCTGACCGCCCCCGGCCCCGACGGCACGATCGAGATCGGCGGCCGCGTCCGCTTCGCGCCGAGCCCGGACTAGGTATCCCGCACGGCGGAAGTGAGTACGCGGGCGCTGACGCTGCCGCCGGTCGCCGCGGTGCAATGGCGTCATGACGAAGACTTCGGCGCCCCGGCACCCCGACGAGCGGCGGCAGTGGCTGCCGGTGGCGGCGCTGTTCACCGTACTGGCCCCGGCGGCGGCGTGGCTCGGCCAGGCGACCTCCTACCTGCCTCAGATCCCGCACCCGTTCACCCTGTTCTACGTCCTCCCGCTGGCGATGGTGGCCGGCACCTGGATCCCGCCCCGGACCGACGTTCAGCGCAGGAGGCGCCTCGCGCTGGGGAGCATCGGCTGCTTCCTGGCCTTCCTCTACCCCCACGCGTTCCTCGTCACCGTGCTCACGCTCTGGGCGTTCTCGGGTGGCTGAAACGGCCGCAGAGCCGGGCCCGGTGCGCTGTGCACCGGGCCCGGCCCGCTTCCCGCCAACCTCCCCGGAGGGGGCTACGCGCTGAGGGGGAACTGTTCGCCCAGCTCGCGGAAGACCGCGCCGTTGAAGTCGAACGCGCGCTTGCACTCGTCGATGATCCGCTGCTTCTCCAGGTCGTCCGCGGCGATCGCGTCCAGCAGCTCGCGGTAGGTCCGCTTGAAGGCCGCCGGGTTGGCGATGTCCGCGAAGACGTAGAAGCGGACGCCGTCGCCCTTGCGCTCGAAGCCCCAGGTGCGCTCGGCCTTGTCGCGGATGATCTGGCCGCCGGAGAGGTCGCCCAGGTACCGGGTGTAGTGGTGGGCGACGTACCCGCCCGGCCACTCGGCCCCGCAGTGCGCCACACGGGCCGCGTACGCCTCGGTCGCGGGCAGTGCCACGACGCTCTCGCGCCAGTCCGGGCCCCGCAGGTGCGCCAGGTCGCGCTCGATCTCGGCGACGCGCATCAGCTCGGGCTGGATGAACGGGCCGGCCACCGGGTCCTCCTTGAGGGACTCGGCCGCGTCCTCCAGGGCCCGGTACACGAACCACAGCTGCTCGGTGTAGCGCGCGTACGCGTCCACGCCGAGCCGCCCGCCCAGCAGGTCGCTCATGAAGGTCGACGTCTCCGCTTCGGTGTGCTGTTCGTGCGAGGCGACGCGGATGACCGTAGAGAAGGCGTCCAAGGCGGACCTCCAGACAGAGGAAACGGGCGTGACGGCAATGCCGCCACGCCCGATACTCCTACTTAGGCTTGCCTAAGTCAATGTGTTGCCGACGCCTTGTCGGTAAAAAGACGACCGGCTACGGAAGGGTCAGGATCTCCGCTCCGGAGTCCGTGACGACCAGCGTGTGCTCGAACTGGGCCGTGCGCTTGCGGTCCTTCGTGACGACGGTCCAGCCGTCCTCCCACATGTCGTACTCGTGGGTGCCCAGGGTCAGCATCGGCTCGATGGTGAAGGTCATCCCGGGCTCGATGACGGTGGTGGCGTGCGGGCTGTCGTAGTGCGGGACGATCAGGCCGGAGTGGAAGGAGGAATTGATGCCGTGGCCGGTGAAGTCCCGGACCACGCCGTAGCCGAAACGCTTCGCGTAGGACTCGATGACCCGACCGATGATGTTGATCTGGCGGCCCGGCTTCACGGCCTTGATGGCCCGGTTCAGCGCCTCTCGCGTGCGCTCCACCAGCAGCCGCGACTCCTCGTCCACCTCGCCGCACAGGTAGGTGGCGTTGTTGTCGCCGTGTACCCCGCCGATGTACGCGGTCACGTCGAGGTTCACGATGTCGCCGTCGCGCAGGACGGTGGAATCGGGGATGCCGTGACAGATGACCTCGTTGACCGAGGCACACAGCGACTTCGGGAAGCCCCGGTAGCCGAGCGTCGAGGGGTAGGCGCCGTGGTCGCACATGTACGCGTGGGCGACCCGGTCGAGCTCGTCGGTGGTCACCCCCGGCGCGATCAGCTTGGCGGCCTCTTCCATCGCCTGGGCGGCGATCCGGCCGGCGATGCGCATGGCTTCGATGGTCTCGGCCGACTGCACCTCCGGTCCGGTGTACGGAGTGGGCGCGGGCTTGCCCACGTACTCGGGCCGGCGGATGTTTCCGGGAACGGAACGGACGGGGGAAAGCTCGCCTGGTACGAGCAGCGACTGGCCAGACATGCAAGCGAGTGTATCCAGCGGGGATGGGGCAGCATGGCGGCAGAGAGCGGTTGCAGCGGTATCGAGAGGAGCCCGACAGCGATGGCCCTGTTCAAGAAGCGCCAGGTGGGCAAACCGGGCGAGTGGTACTACTGCCTGGTCCACCAGAAGGTCGAGGAAGGCCCCGAGTGCCCTGCCAAGGACCGGTTCGGTCCTTACGAGACCCGCGAGGAGGCTTCCCACGCCATGGAGACGGCTCAGGAACGCAACCTCGAATGGCAGAACGACCCCAAGTGGAACGACAAGTCCCGCGAGGAGGACGAGGGCACGGCGCCCTGACGGCGCCCGCACGGCGACTGCCGGCGGCTACCAGCGGCTGGGCGGCGGCGCGGTCAGCTGATCGGCCAGCCGCGCCAGCCGGTCCCGGAACCGGCGCGGCCCGCGCTGCACCGGCAGGCTGTTCTCCCCGGCCGCCGCGCTGACCAGGTGCTGCACGGTGTCCAGGTCCAGCTCGGCGGCGCCGTCCGGCACCGACAGCACGTCGTGCGCGAGCGTGCCCAGATCGGGGTCCCCGCCGTCCAGGGACAGCACGGTCGCCCCCGCGCGCCGGGCGTCGTGGACCCGCTCCAGCAGCCCCGCGCCGGGCTCCCCGGGCGCGACCACCAGCAGCGTGTGCCCGCGCCGGGCCGCCTCCAGCCTGCCGAGCCCCACCGACAGGTGCGGCGGCTCCCCGGGTAGCACGTGGTGGCGTACGAGCGTGGGCGCCAGCTCCGGCAGGCCCGACCAGGCGGCCTCGTCCACGAGGTGCGCCGCCAGATGCCAGGGCTCGTACCGCTCGGTGCCCACCAGCAGCAGGTTCCCGCGGGCCGGCACGACGGACCGCCGCAGCGCGCCGGCGAAGCGGCGCGCGGCTCCCGGCCACTGCGTCCCGGCGAGCACCTCGCGCAGCAGCGCGACCCTCACGGCATCCATATCGGAATCCTGCACCATCGACGGGACATAAGGGAGCGCATCCCTCCGGTCTGACCGGCCGCGCCTTCGTCGCCTCCCGCCCGCTCCCGGCCGCGCCCGGCCCTTCGACTGTGGGCTACCCGGCAGTACCCTCGCCCCCATGACTTCCTCAGACAACACGCAGAAGCCGCCGGCCAAGGACCCGTGGGACCTGCCCGACGTGTCCGGGCTCGTCGTCGGCGTCCTCGGCGGCACCGGCGACCAGGGCCGGGGCCTCGCCTACCGGCTCGCCCGCGCCGGCCAGAAGGTGATCATCGGCTCCCGCGCCGCCGACCGCGCGCAGACGGCGGCCGACGAGCTGGGCCTCGGCGTGGAGGGCGCGGACAACGCCGAGTGCGCGCGCCGCAGCGACATCGTCATCATCGCCGTGCCGTGGGAGGGCCACGCCAAGACCCTCGAAGCGCTGCGCGAGGACCTCGCGGGCAAGCTCGTGGTGGACTGCGTCAACCCGCTGGGCTTCGACAAGCAGGGCGCGTACGCCCTCCAGGTCGAAGAGGGCAGCGCCGCCCAGCAGGCCGCGGCCCTGCTCCCGGACTCCCGCGTCACGGCGGCCTTCCACCACCTCTCGGCGGTCCTGCTCCAGGACGAGTCGATCGAGGAGATCGACACCGACGTGATGGTCCTCGGCGAATCCCGCGCCGACACGGACATCGTCCAGGCCCTGGCCGCCCGTATCCCCGGCATGCGCGGGGTCTTCGCGGGCCGCCTGCGGGGCGCCCACCAGGTCGAGTCCCTGGTCGCCAACCTGATCTCCACCAACCGCCGCTACAAGGCCCACGCGGGCCTGCGCATCACGGACGTCTGAGCCCGGACGCCCGGGACGCCCGGGACACCCGGGCTCAGATGTCCGGGCGGCGTCCTTACGGCAGCACTGCGGGGCATGGGGGACACTGGGTGGGCTCGACCCCGTTCAGTGTTTTCGAGGAGCCGTTCCCATGCCCCGCCTTGCAGTCTTCGCCGTAGTCGTGTGCGTCCTCGCGGTGGCCGCCGCCGTCGTCGCCTTCGTCGAGGGCAGCTTCCTCGGGATCGTCTGGGTGCTGCTGGCGGGCCTCACGTCCAACATGGCCTGGTACTACCTGCGCAAGGCGAAGGCCGAGAAGGCCGCCCGTACGTCCTAGCCGTACCTGCTTCTACGGGGCCGCGCAGAAGCCCTCGCCCTCCTGCCAGAAGCGGTAGAGGTCGCGGCCGCAGTACGTCTCCAGGTCCGACACGCCGAGTCCGGACAGCACGCCGTGCACCACGTCGAAGAAGAACGCGTTGACCTCCGGGATCCACAGCAGCGCGAAGACGGCGATCAGGCCGAACGGCGCCAGCGGCGCCACCTCGCGGCGCACCTTGTACGACAGCCAGGGCTCGATGACCCCGTAACCGTCGAGGCCCGGCACCGGCAGGAAGTTCAGGATCGCCGCCGAGACCTGGAGCAGGGCGAGGAAGGCGAGCGCGTAGCGGAAGGCCATCGGCACCCCGTCGAGGGCGTCCAGCCAGAACGGGGCCGTGCAGACGACGGCGAACGCCACGTTGGCGAGCGGGCCGGCCGCCGAGATGAGGCTGTGCTTCCAGCGGCCCCGGATCCGGTCGCGCTCGATGTAGACGGCCCCGCCGGGCAGGCCCAGCCCGCCCAGGATCACGAAGACCACCGGCAGGACGATGCTGAGCAGCGCGTGCGTGTACTTGAGCGGATTCAGCGTCAGATAGCCCTTGGCGCCCACCGAGAGGTCGCCGCCGTGCAGGGCGGTGCGGGCGTGCGCGTACTCGTGCAGGCAGAGGGAGACGATCCACGCGGACGTCACGAAGAGGAACACCGCGAGCCCGGTACTCGTCGCGTACCCCGTCCACACCGCCCAGCCGGTGACGGCCATGACGGCGACGATGCCGAGGAATACCGAACTGATCTGCCGCTCGCCGCGGCTGCCCTGGTGACCCATGCCGGGAAACCTATCCCGGGCGCCTGCCGGAAATAGGTTCGGGGCCGGGTCCGGGTACGGAGACAATGGGCCGGTGCGTTACGCGATTCTCGGCACCACCCAGGCCATCCAGGACGACGGGACCCCCGTCGCCATCGGCGGAGCACGCCTGCGGGCGCTCCTGACCGCGCTCGCACTGCGGCCGGGGCGCGTGGTCCCGGCGCACCTGCTCGTCGCCCAGGTGTGGGACGGCGACCCGCCGGCCGACGCCGTGGCCGCCCTGCAGGCGCTGGTCGCCCGGCTGCGGCGGGCGCTGGGGCACGCCGCCGTGCGCTCCGCCGAGGGCGGCTACCAGCTGGCCGCCGAGCGGGAGGACGTGGACCTGTACCGCTTCGAGCGGCTGGTCCGGGCCGCGGGCGAGGCACCGGAACCGGCCGAGGCGGCCGCCCTGTACGAGGAAGCCCTCGCCCTGTGGCGCGGACCGGCCCTGGCCGACCTGCCCGACCCGGCCGCGGAGGCCGCGCGCTGGGAGGCCGTACGGGGCGACGCGCGGCGGGGCCGGCTCGCGGCGGCCCTGGCCCTGGGCGAGGTGGAGCGGTCCCTGCCGGAGCTGACCGCACTGTGCGCGCAGCAGCCGCTGGACGAGCCGCTGCAAGCGCTGCGGATCCGGGCCCTGCGCGACGCGGGCCGCCCGGCGGAGGCTCTGGCCGCCTACGACACCGTCCGCCGGGACCTCGCCGACCGCCTGGGCACCGACCCGGGCCCCGCCCTGCGCGCCCTGCACGCCGAACTCTTGAGCCCGTCGCAGGCCCCCGCCTCCGGCGGCACCCCTGCCCTGCACCCCTGGTCCCAGGCCCCGGCCCCCGGCCTGCAAACTGCGCCGGCGCGCAGCTGGGGCTCCGCCCCAGACCCCGCGCCTCAAACGCCGGCGAGGCTGGATAGGTCAGCCCCGCCGGCGTTCGAGGCGCGGGGATCCGGGGGCAGCGCCCCCGGCAACGGCGCCGCAGGCGCCGGCCAGGGGAATCTGCGGGCGCGGCTCACCACCTTCGTCGGGCGCGAGGACGACATCCGCGTCATCGGGGACGACCTCGCGCGGGCGCGGCTCGTCACGCTGCTGGGCCCCGGCGGGGCCGGCAAGACCCGGCTGTCCCAGGAGGCCGCCGAGGCCCACGAGGCGCGCGGCGGCTGGCCCGACGGGGTGTGGCTCGTCGAGCTGGCCCCCGTGGACGATCCGGAGGACGTCGCCGAGGCGGTGCTCGCCGCGCTCGGCGCCCGGGAGACCAAACTGCGCGGCGCCGCCGCCGAGGAACTGCGGGCGCTCACCGACCGCGGGGACCACCCCCTGGACCGCCTCGCCGAGCACTGCGCCCGGCGGCGGATCCTGCTGCTGCTCGACAACTGCGAGCACGTCATCGGCGCGGCCGCCGAGCTCGCCGAACGGCTCCTCACGCACTGCCCCGGCGTCCAGATCCTGGCCACCAGCCGCGAACCCCTCGGTGTGCCGGGGGAGTCCCTGCGCCCGGTGGAACCGCTGCCCGACCCGATCGCGCTGCGGCTGCTCGGTGACCGCGGGGCCGCCGCCCGCGCCGGGTTCGCCGTGGCCGAGGACCCGGACGCCGCCGCCGAGATCTGCCGCCGCCTCGACGGTCTGCCGCTCGCGATCGAGCTCGCCGCCGCCCGGCTGCGGCTTCTGACCCCGCGCCAGATCGCCGACCGCCTCGACGACCGTTTCCGCCTCCTGACCAGCGGAGCCCGTACCGTCTTGCCCCGCCAGCAGACCCTGCGCGCCGTCGTCGACTGGTCCTGGGACCTGCTGGACGAGTCCGAACGGGCCGTTCTGCGCCGCCTGTCCGTCTTCGCCGGCGGCTGTGACCTCGCCGCCGCCGAGGCGGTCTGCGCGCAGGGATCCCTCGACGTCGCCGACGTCCTCGGCTCCCTCGTCGACAAGTCCCTCGTCGTCGCCACCCCCGGCCCCGACGGCTCCGGCATGCGCTACCGCCTGCTGGAGACGGTCGGCGAGTACGCCGCCGAGCGCCTCGCCGCCGCCGACGGCGACCGCGAGGACACCGGACGCCGCCACCTCGTCCACTACCGCGAACTCGCCCGCACCACCGAGCCCCTGCTGCGCGGCCACGGCCAGCGGGCGGCCGCCGACCGGCTCGCCACCGAGTACGAGAACCTCCGTACGGCCCTGCGCCGCGCCGTCGCCACCCGCGACACCGACGAACTGCTCTGCCTCGTCCACTCCCTGGGCTGGTACTGGCACATGCACGACCAGCGCGCCGAGTCCCGGCACTGGACCGACGCGGCCGCGGCCCTCGGCCCCAACCCCTTCCTGGCGCCCCTGGTCCCCGCGGAGCCGGTGTACGAGCGGCTCGTCGACTCGCCCCCGCCCTACAGCGGCGAGCTGCTCGCCGAGGGCTGGCGCGCCCTCCACCTGGTCCGGCTGGCCGCCCGGGACCAGACCAACGCCACGTGGGACAGCCCGGAGGTGCGGGTGCAGATCGACGGCGTGCTGGCCACCTACCGGCCCGGACTTCCGCAGACCTGCCGGACCCCCGGCTCCCTGTGGATCTACGCCGTCATGATCGCGGGCGACCCCGGACTGCTGAATCGGGTCATCGACGAGACCGTGGAATCCGCCCGCGCGCTGGGCTACCGCTGGGAACTGGCCTCCGCGCTCCAGCTGCGCGCCAACATCCTGGCCAACCGCGCCGACTGGGCGGGCGACGCCTCCCGCGACGCCGACGAGAGCCTGGCCCTCTTCCGCGAGCTCGGCGACGCCTGGGGCTGCGCCGAGGCGCTCTCCGCCCGCGCCGAGTCCCGCGAGAAGCGCGGCGAGTACGGTCCGGCCGCCCGGGATTACCGCGAGGCGATCACGTACGCCGAACGCCTCGGCGCCATGGCGCAGGTGACGGTCCTGCGCGTACGGATGGCAGGGACGCTCACCGAGGGCGGCAGGATGGAGGAGGCCGAGCAGATCCTCACCGAGGTCACCGCCACGGTGCAGCGGTTCGGCAACGAGGCCATGCCCGCCGCCCGGATGTTCCTCGCGGGCATCCTCGGCCGCACCGGCCGGATTCCCTCCGCGCGCGAGCAGCTGCAACTCCTGCGTGACGAGTTCGCCTTCGGCGCGTTCGCCGTCTTCGACGGCTTCCTGCTGGGCACGATGGCCTGGCTGGACAACCAGGAGGGCCGGTACGAGGAGGCCCGCGGACGGCTGCGCGAGGCCATGACGTCCATCGAGGATCCGATGGCGCGCATGGTGGCCCCGCAGATGCCGGCGGTCTACCTGATGACCGCGGCGGTCGCGCTGGCCTCGCTCGGAGGCCCGCAGCGGTCGTACGACGCCGCCCGGCTGGTCGGCGCCTACCGGTCCCAGCTGCCGCCCGGGCACTTCCCCGTCTCCACGGAACGCGAGGATCGCGCCCTCGCCGAGAAGCTGGCGCGGGCGGCGCTCGGTGACGCCGCCTACGAGGAGGCGTACGCCGAAGGCGGCGGCCTCACCCTGGAGGAGGCCACCGCCCTCATCTGACCCGGCCCCCGGCCGGTGTCCGTCCGGGACGCGATCCGGAAAGGACCGGTCCGCGGGTCAGGTCTTCTGGCGGAACTTGCGCACCGCGAGCGGCATGGTGGCGGCCGTGATGGCGACCGACCAGGCCAGGGTCATCCACACCGAGTCGCCGACCGGAGTCCCGTTGATCAGGGCGCGGGCGGCATCGGCGAGGTTGGACAGCGGGTTGTAGTCCGTGAAGGACTGGAGCCAGCCCGGCATGGTGGTCGGCGGCGCGAAGATCGAGCTGCCGAACTGCAACGGCATCAGGACGATCATCGCCATGCCCTGGACGGCCTGCGCGGTCTTCAGGGTGAGACCGAGCAGGATGAAGATCCACATCAGCGAGGCGCCGAAGACGGCGGACAGGCCGATCGCGAGGAACAGGTCCAGCACCGATCCCTTGATCGACAGGCCGAGGATGAAGCCCACGGTGAGCAGGATCGCGATGGCGACCATCATCCGGCCGATCTCGACGACGATCTTGGCGAGGAGTACGGACGACCGGGCGATGGGCATGGACCGGAACCGGTCCATCACGCCCTTCTTGAAGTCGTCGTTGACCCCGGTGCCGACCGCCATGGAGATGTTCATGCCCATCATGGCCATGAGCCCGGGGATCACGTAGTTGACGTACTGGTCCTGGTTGCCCTTGCCGGAGATCGCACCGCCGAAGACGAACACGAACAGCAGCGTGAAGATGATCGGCATGAACAGGACGTCGAACATCGACTCCGGGTCCTGCTTGATCTGCAGGGCGTTGCGGCGCACCAGGGCGCCGATGTGCCGCAGGTTGGCCCGCAGGCCGATCCGGCCCTCGCCGCCACCGGCGGCCACCGAGGCCGGACCGGGCGCGGTGGGAGCGGGCTTCGTCGTGGTTACGGTGCTCATGCCGCGACCTCCTCGGTCTTCTCGGTGGGAACGGAGTCCTCGATGACGGTGGGCTTCTGTCCGGTGATGGACAGGAACACCTCGTCGAGGCTGGGCAGGTAGGTGCCGAGGTCGGCGATCGGGTACCCGCGGGCGGCCAGCAGGCCGACCACTGCGGTCAGCTGCTCGTCGCTGAGGATCGGGACCAGCAGAACGCCCTCGTCCGGTACGGCCTGGGTGCCGGCCACGCCGTCCAGTCCGGCCTCGGCCAGCGAGCGGGCCATGCCCGGCAGGTCGGAGGAGGCCACCGGGCGGATCCGCAGGGTGCGGCCGCCGACGCGGGCCTTCAGCTCGTCGACCTTGCCGTTGGCGATGACCTTGCCGCGGTCGATCACCGTCAGCTCGCTGGCGAGCTGCTCGGCCTCCTCCATGTACTGGGTGGTGAGCAGCACGGTGGCGCCCTCGGCGACCAGCCGCTGGACCTCGTCCCACACCTCGTTGCGGGTGCGCGGGTCGAGACCGGTGGTCGGCTCGTCCAGGTAGAGCACGGCGGGGTTGCCGATCAGCGAGGCGGCGAGGTCGAGCCGGCGCCGCATGCCGCCGGAGTAGTTCATGGCGGCCTTCTTGGCCGCCTCGGTCAGGGAGAACCGCTCCAGCATCTCGTCCGCGCGGCGGCGGGCGTCCTTGCGGGAGAGGTCGAGCAGCCGCCCGATCATGTAGAGGTTCTCCCAGCCGGAGAGCTTCTCGTCGACCGAGGCGTACTGGCCGGTCAGGCCTATGGTGCGGCGCAGCTGCCGCGGCTGGCGGACCACGTCGTAGCCCGCGACGGTCGCGGTCCCGGAGTCCGGAACGATCAGGGTGGAGAGGCAGCGGACCAGCGTGGTCTTGCCGGCCCCGTTGGGTCCGAGGACCCCGAGGACCGTGCCCTCGCGGACGTCCAGGTCGACACCGTCGAGGGCCTTGGTCTCGCCGTAGTGCTTGACCAGCCCCCGTACTTCCACGGCGTTGGGGTTCTTGTCGTTTCGCGTCATGTCCACCATGGGACCAGCCGCCACCGACAAAGCACCGACAAGCGACCGACAAGCGACTGACAACCGGCCGACAACCGGCCGACAGCCCGCCGACAGGGAGTCGACGGGCTGTCGGCGGGCCGCCTTCCGCGGGGCTCAGTTCATCAGTGGAAGGCGTGCTCCGCCTGCGGGAACGTTCCGCCGACCACATCCTCGGCGAAGGCCTTCGCCGCGTCGCCCATGGTCGCGCGGAGGTTCGCGTACTGCTTCACGAACTTCGGCATCTTCCCGCCGGTCAGGCCCATCATGTCGGTCCACACCAGTACCTGCGCGTCGCACTCCGCGCCCGCGCCGATGCCGACCGTCGGGATGTGCAGGGACCGGGTGACCTCGGCGGCCAGCTCGGCCGGCACGAGCTCCAGCACCACGGCGAAGGCGCCCGCGTCCTGCGCCGCCTTCGCGTCGCGCAGCAGCCGGTGCGCCGCCTCGTCGCCGCGGCCCTGCACCCGGTAGCCCATGGCGTTGACGGACTGCGGGGTCAGGCCCAGGTGGGACATGACGGGGATGCCGGCCTGCACGATCAGCTCGGTCTGGGCCAGCGAGCGCTCGCCGCCCTCCAGCTTCACCGCTCCGACCCCGGCCTCCTTCACGAGACGGGTGGCGCTGCGCAGGGCCTGCACGGCGCCTTCCTGGTACGAACCGAACGGCATGTCGCCGATGACCAGCGCACGGCTCGTGCCGCGCACCACGGCCGCCGAGAGCATGGTCATCTGGTCCATCGTCACCGGGACGGTGGAGTCGTAGCCGAGGTGGCAGTTGCCCATCGAGTCGCCGACGAGGATGACCGGGATGCCGGCCTCGTCGAACACGGACGCGGTCATGGCGTCGTAGGCGGTCAGCATGGGCCACTTCTCGCCGCGTTCCTTGGCGAGGGTCAGGTCGCGGACGGTGATGCGCCGGGTGCCCGTGCCTCCGTACAGGGTGGGGGAGGCCGCGGATGCGGGTTCGCGGGCAGGCGAAACGGCATGCGTCATTGCAACTGCTCCTTGTGTCATCTCGAGGCGCCCTCACGGCGTCCCCGGACTCACCCACCATGGTGGCATCCGCGTGCCCAAAGGCGGAAGTGGTGTGAGGCGCGCACCCCGCCCGCAGCATGCAATGTGCGCGTTTCGTGACAAGCGGAACCCCTGGCGTACGGCCGTTCGTCCTCCCGGACGTACGACCGTGACGGACGGTCGTGACGTACGGCACGTAAGGCTTCGTCGATCGCCTAGGGTCAAGGGGCGGGGACGCAGCGCGAGCACGGCAGTGAGGGCAGTGGCATGGCACAGGCGTACATGACGGAGTCGGGGAACGGCGGCTCGGACCCCGAGCCCTCCGCATCCCGCTTCCGGCGCCGGCTGGCCGAACTGCGCAGAGACCCCGGAATCTGGCGGCGCGGATGGGTGCTGACGGGGATCGCCGTACTGATCTCGCTGGTCATGATCTTCCATGCGGAACTTCCCAACGACGTCGGCAACCTCGGCAGCCTCACCGAGACCTTCCTGCCCTGGCTGGGCCTGGCGGTCCCGTTCCTGCTGGCCGGGGCCCTGTTCCGCAAGTCCGCGACCGCGCTGATCGCGATACTGCTGACGGCCGCCGTCTGGACGAACCTCTTCGGCGGCCTGGTCACCGACAAGTCCGGCTCGGGCGGCAACCTCGTCGTCGCCACCCACAACGTGGACGCCGACAACCCCGACCCGCGCGGCACCGCCGAATCGGTCGCCAAGTCCGGGGCCGACGTCCTGGCCCTGACCGAGCTCAAGGGCAGCGCCGTCCCCGTCTACGAGAAGGCACTCGCGGCCACGTACAAGTACCACTCGGTCGAGGGCACCGTCGGCGTGTGGAGCAAGTACCCGCTGAGCGCCAGCGCGCCCGTCGACATCAGGATGGGCTGGACCCGGGCCATGCGCGCCACCGTAGACACCCCCTACGGGAAGGTCGCCGCCTTCGTCGCCCACCTCCCCTCGGTCCGGGTCAAGCTGAACGCAGGCTTCACCGCCAACCAGCGCGACGACAGCGCCGACGCGCTGGGCGCCGCGCTCGCCGCCGAACCGCTGAAGAAGGTCATCCTGCTCGGCGACCTCAACGGCACCATGAACGACCGCGCCCTGTCCGAGGTCACCTCGCAGATGCGCTCCACCCAGGGCGCGGCGGGCGACGGCTTCGGCTTCAGCTGGCCCGCGCAGTTCCCGATGGCCAGGATCGACCAGATCATGGTCCGCGGGATCAGGCCGGAGGCCTCCTGGACCCTGCCGCGCACGGGCAGCGACCACCTGCCGATCGCGGCGCGGGTCACCGTCAAGCCGTAGCGGCACTGTCAAGCCATAGCGGCGCCGTCAGGACATGGCGGCGCCGTCAGGACGTAGCGGCGCAGTACGCGAAGGGGCCCCGCCGGCCGATCCGGCGGGGCCCCTCGCTGCTCTCCGGCTACGCCTGCTCGCGCCAGCCGTTCGTGATGGGCAGCCGGCGGTCCTTGCCGAAGCCCTTCGCGGAGATCTTCGTGCCCGGCGGGTACTGGCGGCGCTTGTACTCCGCGGTGTCCACCATCCGCAGGGTCCTGGCGACCAGCTCCCGGTCGA
This sequence comes from Streptomyces sp. NPDC030995, assembly GCF_055571215.1. Classification (NCBI taxonomy): domain Bacteria; kingdom Bacillati; phylum Actinomycetota; class Actinomycetes; order Kitasatosporales; family Streptomycetaceae; genus Streptomyces; species Streptomyces sp. NPDC030995. The sequence continues at coordinate 98,743 of NZ_JBVIFS010000014.1, read as the reverse complement.
AGCCGGCCGCGACGATCGCCTCCATGCCCTGGTCGCGGTCCACGTACAGCGCGAGGATCGCGTCGAGCACCGGGTAGTCCGGCAGCGAGTCCGTGTCCACCTGGCCCGGGCGCAGCTCGGCGCTCGGCGGCTTCACGATCGAGTTCTCCGGGATCGGCGGGGTCTCGCCGCGCTCGGCGGCGGCCCGGTTGCGGTACTCGGCCAGCCGGAAGACGTCCGTCTTGTACACGTCCTTGATCGGGCCGTACGCGCCCACCGAGTCGCCGTACAGGGTGGAGTAGCCGACCGCCAGCTCCGACTTGTTGCCCGGGGCCAGCACGATGTGGCCCTCCTGGTTGGAGACCGCCATCAGCATGGTGCCGCGCAGCCGGGACTGGAGGTTCTCCTCGGCCAGGCCGGTGAGGCCCAGCGAGCCCATGTACGCGTCGAACATCGGCTCGATCGGCACGGTCCGCAGGTGCAGGCCGGTCCGCTCGGCCAGGTCGGCCGCGTCGCCCTTGGAGTGGTCCGAGGAGTACTTCGAGGGCATCGAGATGCCGTACACGTTCTGCGCGCCGATCGCGTCGCAGGCGATGGCGGCGACGAGCGCGGAGTCGATGCCCCCGGAGAGCCCGATCAGGACGGAGCGGAACCCGTTCTTCTTCACGTACGCGCGCAGGCCCACCACCAGCGCGTCGTAGATCTCCTCGTCGTCGTCGAGCCGGTCGGCGTAACCGCCGGTGACCACCGGCTCGTACGGCTCCACAGGCTCCTCGGAGAGGATCACGCGGTCGATCCGCAGGCCGTCGTCCACCACGCCCTCGGGCGCGTCGGCGCGCGCCGCGGGCAGGTCGAGGTCGACCAGGACGCAGCCCTCGGAGAACTGCGGGGCGCGGGCGATGACTTCGCCGTCGCCGTCGACGACGATCGAGTCCCCGTCGAAGACCAGCTCGTCCTGGCCGCCGATCATCGCCAGGTAGGCGAGGGTGCAGCCGGCCTCCTGGGCGCGCTTGCGGACCAGTTCGAGGCGCAGGTCGTCCTTGTTGCGCTCGTACGGGGAGGCGTTGATCGAGATCAGCAGCCCGGCCCCGGCGGAGCGGGTGGCCGGGACCCGGCCGCCCTCCTGCCAGAGGTCCTCGCAGATGGCCAGGGCCACGTCGACGCCGTGGACCCGGATCACCGGCTGGGTGTCGCCCGGTACGAAGTACCGGAACTCGTCGAACACGCCGTAGTTGGGGAGGTGGTGCTTGGCGAAGCGCAGGACGACCTGCCCGCGGTGCAGCACGGCGGCCGCGTTCTCGGGGGAGCCGGCCGGGCGGCCGAGCCGGGGCGTGGCCTTCTCGGTGCGGTCGAGGTAGCCGACGACGACCGGCAGCTCGCCGAGGCCCTCGGCCGCCAGCCGCCGCGCGAGCTCGCGCAGCGCGGTGCGGGAGGCCTCGACGAAGGACTCGCGCAGGGCGAGGTCCTCGACGGGGTAGCCGGTCAGCACCATCTCTGGGAACGCCACCAGATGGGCGCCCTGCTCGGCGGAGTGCCGGGTCCAGTGGACGACCGAGTCGCAATTGGCCGCGATGTTGCCGACGTGCGAGTCGATCTGATTCAGAGCGAGGCGAAGTTGAGGCACGGGGCCCAGTCTAATCGTCTTTCTGACGCGATGTCCTGGGCCCCGGCTTTCTCCCTGGGGGCGGGTCAGCCGATCGGACCGCTGAACTTCGCCGCGGGCAGCAAGGTGGCCGGACTGACGTCCGCACTGATCTTCGTCGTGCCCTCGGGAACCTCGTAGGCGACGACGCCGCTCGCGGACTCGCCCGGCAGGATGTCGCCCCTGATCATCTTCGGCAGGTCGCCGTCGAAGACGATCTTGCCGGTCATGCCGTTGTCGTCACGGACGTTGGGCATCGCGTAGATGACGTTGACGGTCTTGTCCGAGTCGTTGGTGATGGTGACGGTCATCTGGACCGCGTTCCCCACCTTCAGGTACTCGTTCTTCGTCACGTACTTCTTCGGCGCGCTGATGCTCACCTTGACGCCGCTGGGGTACGTGAACGTCTCGCCGAACGGCAGCGCGCTGGTCATGCCCGGGACCTGGGACGGCGACGGGGACTTCGAGGGGTACGTGGGCTTCGACGGGTACGGGTACGGGGACTTCGACGGCCACGGATCGCTGCTGGGGTACGGGCCCAGCTCCATCTGCTCCTCGTCGATCTTCCGGTCGATGCGGTCGACGACGCCGGCGGTGAGGAAGAAGCCGACGACCGAGGCGCCGAGGCCGACCACGCCGAGGACGGTGCCCAGGATGGCCAGCGGCTTGTGCGGTGCGCCCTTGGAGGCGCGGACGAGGGCGCCGATGCCCAGGCCGATGCCGACCGCGGCGGTCAGCGTGCCGGCCCAGAAGAGGAAGGGGATGAGGCCGAAGATGATGCCGAAGCCGCCGACGATGAGGGCGGCGACGGCCAGCCCGTTGGTGGTCGGGGGGCCCTGCGGGTTCGGGGGGTACGGGAACGAGCCGTAGCCGACGGGGGGCTGGCCCCAGGCGTTGGCGGGGGCGCCGGGGGCGCCCGGAACGCCGTAGCCGCCGACGGGCGGGGCCGGAGCGGCCGGGGTGGGCGGGGCGAACTGCGACGCGACGGTGGGTGCCGTGGGTGCCGTCGGTTCCGTGGGCGCCGGGGCGGGCGGGGCGGAGTGCAGCGGGACCGTTGCCGGTTCCGTGACCTCCGCGGGCTCCGCGGCTTCCGGGGTGGCCGGGGCGGGCTCCAGCGGGACGGTTGCCGGTTCCGCGGGCTCCGGGGTGGTCGGAGCCGGCTGCAACGGGACGGTCGCCGCTTCCGAGGCCTGCGGCGCCGGGGTCTTCTCCAGCGACAGCGCGGGCGCGGGCTTGGCCTCGGGCTCGGGCGTGGGCGTGGGCTCGGGCTCGGGCGTGGGCTCCGGTATGGAGGCCGTCTCGGGAACGGGGATGCCCGCGGGCTCCGTCGGCGGACCGGCGGGGGTGCTGGGCGGGTTCGGCGGGGTACTCATACCGGCGGGGTCGTCCTTTTGTCTCAGCAGCTCTGATCACCGCTAGGGTGCCATGCCGACGACTCGCCCCCGCTCGAATTCCCGTGCGGTCCTTGTCCCGGTCCGGTCCCGGTCCTGTACCAATCAGGTCCGGGACCGCACGGACGATCCCCGGGGCCCGTCAGAGCTGGTAGCCGAGCACCGTCATCATCCCGGACTCCGAGTGGTAGACGTTGTGGCAATGCATCATCCACAGCCCGGGGTTGTCCGCGTCGAAGTCCGCGGTCAGCTTCCCGCCCGGCAGGATGATCGCGGTGTCCTTGCGCGCCCCGCCTGCCTGGCCGCCCAGCGCGAAGGTGTGCCCGTGCAGGTGCACCGGGTGCCACATCGCCGACTGGTTGCTGAACTCCAGGCGGACCCGCTCGCCCGCCTTCACCGGGTGCCGCTGGTCCGGCGTGTACGGCTTGCCGTCGAAGGCCCAGTTGTACCTGGCCATGGAGCCGGTCAGCCGGACCTGCACCGTACGGTCGGGCTCGCGCGGCTCCAGTACGGCCGGACCCGCGGCCTTGAGCGCGTCCGCCATCAGCGGCCGCACGTCCAGCTCGGCCGGGCGGGTCGCGGCGGTGGGCGCCGTCCCCGCCCCGGTGCGCAGCACCGCGAGCGCCGACTGGCCCTTGCCCTCGGCCAGCGCGGTGAGCGGGAACACCCCGTCCTGCGCGGTGACCAGGACGTCGTACCGCTCGCCCATGCCCAGCAGCAGTGAGCTCGCCTTCGCGTGCTCCACCGGGAAGCCGTCGGTGTGGGTGACCGTCAGCTCGTGGCCGCCGAGGGCGATCCGGAAGGCGGTGTCCCCGCCGGCGTTGATGATGCGCAGCCGGATCCGGTCCCCGGGGCGGGCGGTGAAGACCGACGGGTCGTCCGCCACCCGGCCGTTGATCAGGTAGTGCGGGTAGACGACGTCGCCCGCGTCCCCGCCGAGGAGTTCGCTGTTGCCGCCCATCATCACGTGGGAGCCCCCGCCGGCGCCGCCGGGGGCGGGCGCCTGTCCGTGGGCGTGGCCCGCGGCGGGCATGCCCTTGCGGAGCTCGGCGAGGACGGCGTCGGGCGTGGCTCCGTCCACTCCGTCGATCCAGTCGTCCAGGACCACGACCCACTCCTTGTCGTAGGAGAGGGGTTCCTTCGGGTCCTCGATGATGAGCGGGGCGTAGAGGCCGCGGTCCTGCTGGACCCCGGTGTGCGGGTGGAACCAGTACGTGCCCGGGTGCGTGACGGCGAACTTGTACGCGAAGGATCCGCCCGGGGCGATGTCCCGCTGCGTCAGCGCGGGGACCCCGTCCATGTCGTTGCGCAGCGCGATGCCGTGCCAGTGCAGGGAAGTGGCCTCGGGGAGGTTGTTGGCCAGGGTGAGGGCGAGGGTGCCGCCCGCGGTGGCCCGGACCTCCTGGCCCGGCAGCTTGCCCCCGTACGCCCAGGAGCGGACGGTGCGGCCGCCGCCGAGGTCGAGCGGGGTGGCGGTGGCGGTGAGCTTGGCCTCGGTGAGCGGACCGGTGGCCTTGCGGGCGGCCTCGGCGGCCTGGACCTCGGGCCCGGCCGGGTCGACGTAGCCCGCGGGGCCGTCGGCGACGGAGCCGCCGTGGTTCATGGAGCCGTGCTCCGTGCCGGAGGAACCGGAACGGGAGCCGGAGCCGGAGCAGGCGGCGAGGAGTCCGGAGCCGATGACGGCGGCGGACGCGCCGAGCACGGCGCGGCGGGTGGGACGAGTGGGGCTGGTGGGAAGAGAGCGCATGGGAGCACCTCGTGGGTGTGGTGTACGGGTTCATGGGCGCGATCCGGCGCCGCCCCGCGGGCATGCGGGCATGCCGACATGCGGGCACGCGGGGGCGACGGCGAGGCGGGCCTATATCCGCAGTACCGCCAGCCGGGTGAGGAGTTCGCGGGGTGAGGGCGGGTCCGGGCCACCGGACCGGCCCGGTATGCGGGCCGCGCCCCCGAGCGGCGCGGTGTCGCGGGAGCCGGCCGGTCCGGCGCCGAGGTACAGCAGGACGAGCCCGGTGAGCACGGCGAGGCAGACGGACATGGGGTCCATGCCGGTTCCGGGCAGGGGCGCCTCGGCGACGGATATCGGGTCCTGCGCCGCCTCCTGGGCGTGGCGCGAGCCACCGTGCTCGGCCTGACCGGCATGGCCCGCCTGGCTGGCCTGACCGGCATGGCCGGGGGACCCGGCCGAGGCAACGGAGTGGGCCGCGGGCGCGTCTTCCATGGCGTGGGAGTCAGCCGGATGGCCCAGGGTGTGCATGGTCACGATGCCCAGCAACAGCGCGGCGAGCAGCAGCAGCCGGGCCCCCGGGGCTGCTCGCTCGGCACTGCGCATCATGAGCGGAACCCTACCCGGGGTGGGTATCCGATCATAGGACCGACCCCGGGTCTGCCTAGGATTAGTCACACTATGTCCCCCCATGGCCTCTCTCCGCGGACCGCCTGGCCGGTCGCCACCCTCATAGGCCTGGCCGGGGCCGCCTACACGGCGTGGGTGCTCGAAGTCGTCCTCTCCACGGGCCTCAACCCCATCGAGACGTACGTCAGCGAGCTCGCCGCCCAGGACCAGCCGCTCGGCGGCCTCTTCCGGGCCACCGACTTCACCGCGGGGCTGCTCGCCTTCACGGGAGGACTGCTGGCACTGTTCCGGCTGCTGAAGTACGCCGAATCCCGCCGCCTCTGGGCGGTCGTCGGCTGGGCCGGAATCACCCTCTTCGGCGCGGCCACCGCCGCCGACGCCTGGCTGCCGCTGAGCTGCACGCCCACCGTGGACCCCGTGTGCGCGGCCCGGGAGACCGCCGGGCTCGTCCCCGCCACCCATCAGGCCCATGCCATCAGCAGCAGCCTCGCCATGACCGGAGCCCTGGTCGCGGTGATGGCCCTCACCGTGGCCGCGCGCCGCTACGGCTGGTTCGCCCCGCTCGCCCGCTACGGCCCCGCGCTCGTCGTCCTCGAGCTGCTCGCCACCGTCTGGACCCTGTCCGCCATCGCCCTGTTCACCGCCGGGCGCGGGACCTGGGCCCTGGGGGCCGGACAGCGGCTCCAGGTGCTGTTCGTGGCGCTCTGGCTGGTCCTGCTCGCGTACTCGGTCCACAAGGAACGCCGCACATGAGCCGCGCGGGCCGGTTCGTCCGCGTGGACGGGATCCCGCTGCACGTCGTCGTCGAGGGCAGCGGCCCCGTGTGCGTGCTCAGCGCCGGGCTCGCCCTGGCCTGGTTCGACTGGGACCCGGTCGCCGCGCTGCTCGCCGCCCGCGGCCGTACCGTCGTCCGCTTCGACCGCCCCGGACACGGCCTCAGCGGCCCGGCCACCGCGCCCCCGACCACCGCCGGGGAAGCCCGCCGGATCGCCGGCCTGCTGGACGCGCTGGGGCTCACCAGCCCGGTCACCGGCCCCGTCACCGTCGTCGGGCACTCCATCGCCGGCTTTCACGCCGAAGCCTTCGCCCGCCTGTACCCGGAGCGCACCGCCGCCCTCGTGCTGGTCGACTCCAGCGTGGAGGAGACCCCCCGGGCGCTGCTGCCCGCAGGGCTGCGCACCGGCGCCGCCCGCGGGCTCGGCCGGGCGGTGACCGCCGCCGGGCTGCCGGCCGCACTGGGGCCGCGGGCCCGGCGGGCAGCCGTACGGGCCTCCAGAGTCGGCGGCTCCGACCCGGCCCCGCGGGACCTCGTACGGCGCTGCTACCGCACGGGCCGCGTCTGGCGCGGCGCCCTGCTGGAGAACTCCCGCTACCCGGACATGGCCGCCGAGCTGCTCGCCCTGCGCGCGGCGCACCCGCTGGCCGCCCCCGCCACCGTCATCGCCGCTCACGACGGCACCTCCGGCCGCCGCGCGCTGCGCTGGCCGGCCCGCCAGGCCGAGCTCGCCGACCGGCTCGGCGCCCGCTTCGAGGTCGCCGAGCCCGCCGGACACCTGGTCATGCTGGACCGCCCGGACCAGGTGGCCCGGGCGGTCCGCACGGCTCCCGGTCAGCTTCTCGCGTAGACCTTCTCGGCCCAGCCGGCTATCTGCTCCTCGGAGAGGTGCTTGGCCAGGTCGGCCTCGCTGATCATGCCGACCAGCTTCTTGTTCTTGATCACCGGCAGTCGGCGGATCTGGTGGCTCTGCATCTCCTCCAGCACTTCGGAGACGTCCGCGCCCGCGTCGATCCAGCGCGGCGTCCCCTGCGCCATGTCACCGGCGGTGGTCTTCGACGGGTCGCGGCCCTTGGCCACGCAGCCCACGACGATGTCGCGGTCGGTCAGGATGCCGCAGAGCCGCTCGTCGGCGTCGCTGATGGGCAGCGCGCCCACATTGAGACTGCTCATGAGCTCTGCGGCCCGGTCCAGGGTCTCGGTGGCGGGGATCCACTGGGCCCCCTTGTGCATGATCTCTCCGGCGGTGGTCATCGCGTCAACCTCCTGAGCGCCGTGTGCGGCGGGCGCGGATGCGCCCGCCTCGGCGTCCCCATCGTCATTCGGCCGTTCGGCCCACGCGACTCCACACGGGGGAGTACACGCCCGTACGGGTGAAAGGGCGCCTCCCACCACCGTACGAGCGTGTCCCGTCAGCCGCGCGGCGCGGCCCCGCGCTGCTTCAGCATGTCCGCCATCAGGGTGAGCTCCGAGCGCTGGGCGTCGACCATGCCCTGCGCCAGCGCCCGCTCGACCGGGGTCTCGCACTGCTGCGCACAGCCCTCGGCCATCGTGACGCCGCCCTGGTGGTGGTCGGTCATCAGCTGGAGGAAGAGCACCTCCGCGTCCCGGCCCTCGGCGGAGCCGAGCCGGGCCAGCTCCTCCTTGGTGGCCATGCCGGGCATCAGCGCGCCCGGCTTGGCGGCGCCGTGGCCCGCGTGCCCGCCGTGGCCCCCCGAAGTCCCCATCCAGGACATCGGCGGCTCGTCGGCCACCACCTTCGGCAGCCCCCACAGGTCCAGCCAGCCGAGCAGCATGCCCCGCTGGTTGGCCTGGGTGTTGGCGATGTCGTAGGCGAGGGTGCGCACCGCCTCGTCCTGGGTGCGGTCCCGGACGATGAAGGACATCTCCACCGCCTGCTGGTGATGCACCGCCATGTCCCGGGCGAAGCCGGCGTCCGGCGAGTGCAGCCCGGGCGTACGGGCCGCCGTACCGGCGGTGCCGGCCGCACCTTCCGACGTACCGGAACCGCTGCCGTTGGCGGCGGCCACGGTGGCCGCCGCCGCGAACAGCAGCGCCAGCAGGACGGCCGTGCCCGCGACCCAGTACGTACGGGGGACCGGGGTGCGGGGGACCGGCGTACGGGCGATCGGGCCGCTCACTTGCCGGCCACCCCGCTCGTGCAGGCCGCGCCCGGCTCCGGGGTCTGCTCGCCCTGCACGTACTTGGTGAAGAACTGCGCCACCCGGGGGTCGTCGGCGTTGTCCACGGTCAGCTGCTTGCCCCACGCGCTGAGCATGATCGAGCCGCTCTGCTCCTTGACCGGGCTCATCAGCGAGTACGGGGTCTTCTCCACCCTCGCGGAGAGCTTGTCGAGGTCGGCCTTGGCGGCCTTCTCGTTGTACGTCACCCAGACCGCGCCGTGCTCCAGCGAGTGCACGGCGTTCACCTCGGGCACCGGGTTCTTGTAGACGTCGCCGTTGCAGTTCATCCAGCGGGGGTGGTGGTCACCGCCGACCGGAGGGTTCATCTCGTACTTCACCGGGGTCTCGACGTGATTGCGGCCGAACTTCGTCGCGTCCCACAGCTGCTCGCCCTCGACGGGCTTCTTGCGGATCTCCTGCTGCTCCTTGAGGAACTTCGCCGCGGCGTCCTTCTTGCGCTGCTCGGTCTGCTTCTGGTCGATCAGCACCCAGGCGCCGAAACCCACGAGACCGACGACGATGGCCGACGAGACGGTGATCGCGATGGCCTTGTTGCGCCGCTCCCGCACCTTGTCGGCGCGGCGCATCTCGGCTATGCGCGCCTGGCGGGAGTGCGGGTCGGTGTGCTGGGGGGTCCTGCCGGACTTGCTGGCCATGTGCCCTGGTTCCTTCTGCTGAGGGGGGTGGACGGAACGCGAAACCAAACCGGACCCGTCAGGTCCGTAGCACCTGGAGGACATGCAGGTCAGGGGCGCGGGCCGGCGGCTCGGGCGGCCGGACCCGGCCGGCCCCGGCGGCCCGCACGGCGGGCGGCGGCTCGCCGCCGGCCATGGTGACGGCGGGCGGCGGCGTGGGCAGCACGCCCGGGGTCACGTGCTGGAGGGACGAGCAGCCGGGCAGGTCGTACGGGGACACGCAGACGGCGTGCGTCGCACCGTGGGCCCGGGCGTGGGCCTGCGTCTGCGCCTGGGCCTGGGCCTGCACGGCGTGCGACTCGACGGCGGGGCGGGCACAGAGGAACAGCACGCCGACCAGCACGCCGAGGACGGGCACCAGCAAGGCACACCGAAGCACGAGACGTCCGCGACGCCCCTGCTGCGTGTGCTGCGTGTGCTGCGCGTGCTGCTGCGTGTACTGCCGGCCCCCCATGGGCGCAGATGGTAATGCTCATGACGGGACCGAGGTCAGAGCGGGGGTGTCACGACCTTTGAGGGGTGCGTAATGTGGCGGAAACCACCGCTGGCGATACTGGTCCGTCCCCAGCTGTGCGCCGGGCCCCCTCGGCGGTGGTGCACAGGCCGTCTGAACTGCGAGGATGAAGGCATGGACAAGCAGCAGGAATTCGTCCTCCGGACGCTTGAGGAGCGCGACATCCGCTTCGTGCGCCTGTGGTTCACCGACGTACTGGGCTTCCTCAAGTCCGTCGCGGTCGCCCCCGCGGAGCTGGAGCAGGCCTTCGACGAGGGCATCGGCTTCGACGGCTCCGCGATCGAGGGCTTCGCGCGGGTCTACGAGTCCGACATGATCGCCAGGCCGGACCCGAGCACCTTCCAGATACTGCCGTGGCGCGCCGAGGCCCCCGGGACCGCCCGGATGTTCTGCGACATCCTGATGCCGGACGGCTCCCCGTCCTTCGCGGACCCCCGCTACGTCCTCAAGCGCATCCTCGCCAAGACCTCCGACCTGGGCTTCACCTTCTACACCCACCCGGAGATCGAGTTCTTCCTGCTGAAGGACAAGCCGCTCGACGGCACCCGGCCCACCCCCGCCGACAACTCCGGCTACTTCGACCACACCCCGCAGAACGTGGGCATGGACTTCCGCCGCCAGGCGATCACCATGCTCGAATCGATGGGCATCTCGGTCGAGTTCAGCCACCACGAGGGCGCCCCCGGCCAGCAGGAGATCGACCTCCGCTACGCCGACGCGCTCTCCACGGCCGACAACATCATGACCTTCCGCCTCGTCATGAAGCAGGTCGCCCTGGAACAGGGCGTCCAGGCCACCTTCATGCCGAAGCCCTTCTCCGAATACCCCGGCTCGGGCATGCACACCCACCTCTCCCTCTTCGAGGGCGACCGCAACGCCTTCTACGAGTCGGGCGCCGAGTACCAGCTCTCGAAGGTCGGCCGCTCCTTCATCGCGGGCCTGCTGAAGCACGCGGCGGAGACCGCGGCCGTCACCAACCAGTGGGTCAACTCCTACAAGCGCATCTGGGGCGGCTCCTCCCGCAGCGCCGGCGCGGGCGGCGAGGCCCCCTCGTACATCTGCTGGGGCCACAACAACCGCTCGGCCCTGATCCGCGTCCCGATGTACAAGCCGGGCAAGACGGGCTCCTCCCGCGTCGAGGTCCGCTCGATCGACTCGGGCGCCAACCCCTACCTCACGTACGCCGTCCTCCTGGCGGCCGGCCTCAAGGGCATCGAGGAGGGCTACGAACTCCCGGCGGGCGCCGACGACGACGTCTGGGCCCTCTCCGACGCCGAACGCCGCGCGATGGGCATCGAACCCCTCCCGCAGAACCTCGGAGAGGCGATCTCCCTGATGGAACGCAGCGAACTGGTCGCCGAAACCCTCGGCGAGCACGTCTTCGACTTCTTCCTCCGCAACAAGAAGCAGGAATGGGAGGAATACCGCTCGGAGGTCACCGCCTTCGAACTCCGCAAGAACCTCCCGGTGCTGTAGCCGCAGCTCACAGCCCCACCGGGCACGCTCCATCCCTCCGGGCCGACGGTCGATGACCGTCGGCCCGGAGGCGTCTTGCCGGCTGCTCGCGGTGCACCCGTTTGGATCTGTTGATTAGTGCTATTTGTGGATGATCTGCATTTCTCGACGTGGCTTGACGGTCGTTCGGCTGGGCACGGGTCAGGCTCGCCCTCGGGCGCGGGAAATCCCCGAGCCGATCGGGAGGAGCAAGTAGATGAGTCCTGCGTGCAAGACAGGGTCTCGGCTCGGGCCACTGCCCCGACGGGGCGCGTGGATGACCGGCGGCACGCTCGCCGCGCTCGCGCTGGTCCTGGCGGGCGGCGTGGCTGGTCCGGCCGCCGCCGCGGCACGGAGCATGGGTGACGGCGTGAGTGTGGTGAGCCTTGCGGACGGCAGAGGCGACGAGTGCCGGGGTGGGTCGGACCACGACCACCCGAAGGGCGTTCACCACGCCGGGGGCGGCGGTGACGACGACTGTGCGAGAGGGGCGACGGGAGCCACCGGCCCGAGAGGCCCGAGGGGTGAGGCGGGTGAGACCGGCGCGACGGGTGCCACGGGGGCGACCGGTGCCCCCGGTGCCCCCGGTGCGACCGGTGCCACAGGCGCGACCGGTGCGCCCGGCGCCACCGGTGCGACCGGTGCGACGGGTACGGGTGCGACCGGCGCGACGGGTACGGGTGCCACGGGGGCCACGGGTGCGACCGGCGCGACGGGTGCCACGGGGGCGACCGGCGCGACCGGAGGTGCGGCCTTCACCATCAATGAGGTCTTCGGCAACGTCGTCACCGTGGAACCGGGCGCCAGCGGCACGAGCGAGGCAGACTGTGCCACGGGCGAGGGGGCGGTCTCTGTCGGTTGGGAGACACGTCCCGGGCTTGTCCCGGGCTATTCCCGGCGGGAGACCGGCGGTTGGCGCGTGACCTTCGACAACCTTGGCACCAGCGCTCAGGGAGGAATGATCTTCCTGTACTGCTCACCGTCCGCATCGTTGTAGAGGTACCCGGCACTGCTCTGCGCTGGGCCGGTGTCAGTGGACCGCGCGGTGCCAGGTGGGGTGGGTGCGGGTCGCGGGGGTGGTGGACGTGTGGAGTTCGGCGTCCAGGCCCAGGACTGCCGTCGTGGTGGTGCCGGTGGGTTCGAGGACGGCCGCCGGGGCGCCCGCGAAGAGCATGCGGGATTCCGCCCAGGCGGGTGGGCCGCCGAGGCCCGTGGTGCTGATGGTGCCGCTGTCCGCGCGGCCCGCCACCAGGCGGCCCGCGGCGCCGACCGCGCCGTAGCCGGCCCGGCCGCCCGCCTCCGCGACGCTGGAGACCTGGGGCTTGGCGGCGCCCGCCGTGACCAGGGCCGTGCGGACGACGCCCGAGTCCGGGCGGCGGAAGTACAGGCGGACGCCCGCGCCGTCCGGGGACGCCGAGAGGGGGACCGTCGTGGCGGGCAGACCCGTCGGCACCGGGCCGGCCAGGGGGGTGCCCGGGGTGGGCTGGATCCAGGTCACGATCGACGTGGTGGTGGTGGCGTACACGTGGCGCCGCCCGGCGGCGTCGACCGCCGTCACCGGGTCGCTCTGCAGGTCCTCGCCGCCCAGGCGCTGCCAGGGGGAGAAGTCGCCGTCCGGCTGCTGGGTGGTGGCGCGCAGGGTGCGGCGGGAGTCGCGGAGGTAGACGGTGAGCAGGCCGTCCGCGTCCACGGCCGCCGCGGGGGCGCTGATCGCCGAGGTGCCGTCGTCGTCGGACTTCTCGGGGGTGCCGAGCGACTGCCACGGGCCGAACGGGCCGTCGGGCACCGCCTGGACGGCGTACACGACCTCGCGCCGGTAGTCGGTGGGCGCGGAGCCGAAGGTCGTACGGGTGGCGAGGACGGCGATGCGGCCGCCCGGGAGGCGGACGGTGGTCGCCCCCGGGTCGATGCCCGTGCCCGGGAGGAGGGTCGGGCCGGCCCAGCTGCCGCCGGGGGCCCGCGTCCAGTACGCGCTCTGGCCGTCGAGCGTGGCGAACGCCCAGAGGCGGCCCGGCGTTCCCTCCGCCAGCCAGGAGGTGTTGTCGGCGCGGGTGTAGCGCAGCGACTGGGCCCAGTTGCGCCCGGTCGGGTTGCCCGCGACCTTGCGGTCGCCGCAGCCCGAGGGGGAACCGCAGTAGTCCTGGTGGTCCTGCCAGGCGTAGGTCCGCAGGAAGCCGGTCTTCGTCTCGGCCGTCTGCGGGTCCAGCGCGTGCGGGAGGGTGCTGTTGTGGTAGCCGAGGTAGCTCTGGACCGAGAACCGCGGCCGGTCCTGGACCCGGCCGGCGTAGGCGGCGGTGGCGGCCTGCACGAAGCGCGCGCCGTACATGTGGTCCTGGTGGTCGGTGAAGCGGCCGTTCTCGCCGTACCGGCCCGGCGTCGGGTCCTGCATCCGTATCGTCGTCGGACGGTACCGCTCCAGGACCCCGGCTATCGCCTGTATCAGCTGGTCCTTCGTGTACGTGTAGGGCTGCTTGACCGGGGTGCCGGAGGTCAGCTGGGACTCCAGCGCGGGTATCCGGCCGTTCCACAGGCCGCGCAGGCTCTCGGGGGTGTCGCCGGCGGTGCTGCGGGCCTCGCGCAGCATCAGCCACACCAGGTTGACCTGCGGTTTCGCTATGAGGACGTCGAGCTCGGCCCGGCCGCCGCCCGCGGTGGATATGACCGTACGCTTCCACGCGCTGGTGCGGTCCCCGGTGGCCATCTGGGCGTAGGCGGAGCGGATGCCGTTCTGCCGGGCCTCCGCGTAGTGGGTGCGGTCGGCGGGCTGTTCGGGGTCCTGGGCGGCGCCGCCGCGGGCCTCGTTGCGGCCGTCGGACTCGCCGGAGGTGAGGTACGCGGTGGTGACCTGGGTACCGGACAGCAGGGAGCGGCTGAGATCCGGGTTCATGAAGAAGAGGTCGTCGTCGGGGTGCGCGACGACCTGGACGACCGTCCCCGCGGTGACGCTCGCGGGGAGGACGACCGTCGGGTTGTCCTGAGTGGCCTCGGCCGAGGTCTGCTGGCCGGAGGCCACGGAGAGCACGCCGGTGGCGCCGGCTGTCAGCACGGTGAGCAGAGCCGCGAAGCGGCGGCGGGTCACGGGCATCGGGTCACGCCTTGGGGTCCGTTCCGGGCGGGAAAAACCGCTGAGCAGTCAAAGAGAGGCCAAATCGGCGAACTTGGTTCACCGCTTTCGCCGATGACTCCCGCTTTCCGGAAACGACCGGACGTGATTGTGCCTTGTGGAGATTTTGATCCCGTTATGTGACCGAAATGTGGACGCTGTTCGTCCGCCCCCCAGGCTCAACTGGCTTACCGCTACGGGGCCGTGCCGCTACGGGCCCGTGTTGCGCGGCCCCACCGGCAGCCACGGCGCCAGGTGCGCGTCCGGGGCGTCCGCCGAAGACGTCACGTACAGGCGGGCGTCGAGCCCCACCACCGCCAGACTGACCATGTTCTTCCCGGTCATCGTGGAGGACGGCGCGCCGACGAACATCAACGGAGACCGCTCCCACGGCCGGCCCCGCCCGACGTCCGAACCCAGCTGCCCGCCCGCCGCGCGGCCCGCCAGTACGTGCCCGCTCGCCGTCACCGAGCCGAAGCCGCTGAGCCCGCCGAGGTCGGTCAGGTTGTTCACCTTCAGGCCGTCGTCGCCCGTCACCAGGGCGGTACGGACATTGCCCGAGCCGGGCTTGCGGAACCACAGCCGCACCCCGCCCTCGCGGCCCTGCGCGGTCAGCGGGAGCGTGGTGTCCGGCAGTCCGGTGGCCGTGACCGGGCCGAGCGGAGCGCCCGGCGTCGGCTGCGCCCAGCCCACCACCGTCTTGGAGGTGGCGGAGAACACCATGCGCCGCCCGGCGCCGTCGGTCGCGGTGGCCGGGGTGCCGTGCAGGTCGGCGCCGCCGTACTTCTCCCACGGGCCCCAGCCGCCGTCCGCCTGCTGCACCCGGCCGCGCAGGGTGCTCGAACCGTCGCGGACGTACGCCGCCAGCTGCCCGGTGCCGTCGAGGGAGACGGCCGGCGCGCTGATGTCGGAGGTCCACGTCTCGTCCGCGGTCTCGGGGGTTCCGAGCGACTGCCACTCGCCGAACTCCGCCGCGCCCGGGCTCTTCTGGACGGCGTGGACGACCTCGCGCCTGTAGTCGGCCGGCTTCGCGCCGAAGGAGGTGCGGGTGCCGAAGGCGGCTATCCGGCCGTCCTTCAGGGTGACGGTGGTGACGCCCGGGTCCATGCCGGTGCCCGGCAGCAGGTCCGGCCCGCGCCACGGGCCGACCAGGCCCGGCCGGTGCCAGACGGCGACCTGGCCGTCGAGCACCTTGAAGGCCCACAGGCCGTGGTCCTTGTCGGAGGTCAACCAGGAAGTGCTGTTGCCGCGGGCGTAGTTGATGGCGTCCGACCACCGGTTGCCGGCCGGGTGGTCGGCCACCTTGAGGTCGCCGCACCCGGCGTCGCTGCCGCAGTGGTTCTGCCTGTCCAGCCAGGCGTAGACGTCCAGGATGTCGAGCTTCTCCTTGGCCTCGTCCGGGTCCAGGGCGCTGGGGAGGTAGCCGTTGAAGTAGCCGAGGTAGTTCTGGAGCGCGAAGTGCGGGCGGTCCTTGACGTCCTTCGCGTAGGCGGCGGTGGCCATCTGCACGAAGCGGGCGCCGTAGAAGTGGTCCTGGTGGTCGGTGTACCGCTTGGTGTCGGGGAACCGGCCGGGGGTCGGGTCCTGGGAGCGGACGGTCGTCGGCTTGTACTGCTCCATGACGCCGACCAGGGTCTGGACGACCTGCTCCTTCGTGTACGTGTACTTCTGCTTGACCGGGGTCCCGGAGGAGAGCATCGACTCCAGACGGGGAACCTTGCCGTCCCACAGGCCGTGCAGGCTGTCCGGGACGTCGGCGTAGACGTTGCCGGCCTCGCGGAGCTGCAGCCAGACGAGGTTGACCTGGGGCTTGGCGACGAGGACGTCGACCTCGGCCTGGCCGCCGCCCTTCGTCGGGACGACGGTGCGCTTCCAGGGGCTGCTGCGGTCGCCGGTGGCCATCTTGGCGTAGGCGGCGCGGATGCCGTTCTGGCGGGCCTCGGCGTAGGCGGGCTTGTTGGGCGGGGTGGTGGCCTCCTTGGCGGCGCCCGCGTTGATGCCGTCGGCTTCGCCGGAGGTGAGGTACACCGAGGTCACGGGGTGGCCGGCGGATATGGAGTAGCGCAGGTCCGGATTCATGAAGTAGAGGTCGTCATCGGGGTGCGCGATGATCTGGAGCACCCGGCCCGGGTCGGGTGCGTCGGCGGGGGCCACGGGGGCGCTGGCCTTGCTGTCGGGGGCGGCGGGGGCGTCGAGGCGGTCGAGGGCCTCGTTCCCCCGGAGTATGAGCATGCTGCCGGCGACGACGGCCGCGCAGAACGCGACGGCCTTGACGAGGCCGGCCCAGCGGAGCCGGGTTCGCTGCGCTTGCAGGGCGGGTCCGGGTTCGTGGCGGGCGCCGGCCTTGCCGGTGTCGCTGCCGCTGCCGCCACCGGTGCCCGTGCCGCCGTCGGCCCGGCGGCGCCCGCGCTTGGCCTGCGGCGCCGCGGGGGCCTTCGCGCGGCCGCGTCGGCCGCCGCCGCGCGGGGCGCTGCTGCTGCCGCCGCGTTCGGCCTCGCGGGCCAGCCGCGCGGCCTTTCGTCCGCCCTGCGGGGAGACGTCCGGGGCCGTGTCGGGGGCGGCTTCGGCCTGCGGGACTTCGGGGGCCTGCGGGACTTGGGGCGCGCGCGTCACGCGCGTCACCTGCGGCTCCCCGGCCGGGGCGGCGTGCCGGCTCGGGTCCCAGGCTTCGGTCGGGTGCGGGTGCGGGTGCGGGTGCGGGTGCGGGTGGGGGTGCGGGTGCGGGTGCGCGTAGGGCATGTCGGCCTGCGGGGCCCAGGCCTGCCCCGGGTGCGGCTGCTCCCAGGCGCGGGCGTGTGCGGCGGAGTCGTCCCAGGCTCCGGCCGCCGGGGCCGGTCGGGGAGCGGTGTGCCCGTGCGGCAAGGGCGGCCGGTCCCAGGCGTGTTCGGCCGACGGACCCTGCGGGGCCCAGGCTTCAGGAGTCTGCCAGGCTGGGTCGGCTGACGCCCGGTCGGGATCGGCCGAGGCCGGCGCACCCTGCGGGTACGACGGCCCCTGCGGGTACGACGGCCCCTGCGGGTACGACGTCCCCTGCGGGTACGACGGCCCCTGCGGGTACGACGTCCCCTGCGGGTACGACGGCCCCTGCGGGTACGACGTCCCCTGCGGGTACGACGGCCCCT
>NZ_JBVIFS010000014.1:27428-81391 GCF_055571215.1 Streptomyces sp. NPDC030995 | reverse complement strand
CTGCGGGGCCCAGGCTCCGGCCGGGTCGGCCGTCCAGGCTCCGCCCTGGTCGGTCCAGGCTTCGGGGGCCTGCCAGGCGGGGCCGGAGCGGGGGTGTCCGTCGGACATGGGGCTCCTCGTGGCCGGTCGGCGGGGAGCGGGCCCCATCACGCGATAAGTATTCGGATAATCCGATAATCGACGTCATGGTACGTGCCGGTGGGTAGAACGCCTGCTCGGCCCGGGCCAGCCCGTAAGCTCACCTCAGGCACGCCAGGGCAGTGGCAGCGACAACCGCGGGAGGCGGCGGGATGACAGTCCCGGGACGCAGGAGCAGCACCTTCATCCGGCTGCTGCGCAGCGGTTTCACCGACCCCTCCGCCGCCGCCCGGCTGCTGGACGCCGCCGCGCTGGCATCCGTACGCGCCGATCCGGTACTGCTGGACGCCCTCGGGGCGACCGCCGACCCCGACCTCGCCCTCCTCGGGCTCGTCCGGCTCGCCGAGGCACAGCCGCCGGACGAGCTGCCCGGGCTCCTCGACACCCTCGTCAGCGCCAAGCCGCTGCGCGACCGGCTGCTCGGCGTCCTCGGCGCCTCCGAGGCACTCGGCGACCACCTCGCCCGCCACCCCCGCGACTGGCAGAGCCTCGTCACGTACGAGGCCGCCGATCTGCACCCCGGACTCCCCGAGTTCGAGCGCGGGCTCGCGGACGCGCACGACCCCGTCGCCCTGCGCGTCGCCTACCGCCGCTGCCTGCTCTCCATCGCCGCCCGCGACGTCTGCGGCACCATCGACGTCGCCCAGACCGCTGCCGAGCTCGCCGACCTCGCCACCGCCACCCTCCGCGCGGCCCTGCGGATCGCCTCCGCCGCGGCCCCCGAGGACGCCGCCCAGTGCCGCCTGGCCGTCATCGCGATGGGCAAATGCGGCGGCAACGAGCTGAACTACGTCTCCGACGTCGACGTCATCTTCGTCGGCGAGGCGGCCCCCGGCACCGACGAGGGCAAGGGCATCCAGGCCGCCACCCGCCTCGCCTCCCACCTCATGCGGATCTGCTCCGAGACCACCGTCGAGGGCACCATCTGGCCCGTCGACGCCAACCTCCGCCCCGAGGGCCGCAACGGTCCCCTCGTCCGCACCCTCGCCTCCCACCTGGCCTACTACCAGCGCTGGGCCAAGACCTGGGAGTTCCAGGCCCTCCTCAAGGCCCGCGCCGTCGCCGGCGACCCCGACCTCGGCACGCAGTACGTCGACGCCATAACGCCCCTGGTCTGGCAGGCCGCCGAACGCGAGAACTTCGTCGCCGACGTCCAGAAGATGCGCCGCCGCGTCGTCGACAACATCCCCGCCGCCCAGGTCGACCGCGAGCTCAAACTCGGCCCCGGCGGCCTGCGCGACGTCGAGTTCGCCGTCCAGCTGCTCCAGCTCGTGCACGGCCGCAGCGACGCCACCCTGCACTCCGGCACCACCCTCGACGCCCTCCAGGCCCTCGCCGCCGGCGGCTACGTCGGGCGCGCCGACGCCGCCCAACTGCACGACGCCTACCGCTTCCTGCGCGCCATGGAGCACCGCATCCAGCTCTACCGGCTGCGCCGCACCCACCTCGTCCCCGAGGACGAGAACGACCTGCGACGCCTGGGCCGTTCCATGGGCCTGCGCACCGAACCCGTCGCCGAGCTCAACAAGGCCTGGCGCCGGCACGCCTCCGTGGTCCGCCGCCTCCACGAGAAGCTCTTCTACCGGCCGTTGCTCGACGCC
This sequence comes from Streptomyces sp. NPDC030995, assembly GCF_055571215.1. Classification (NCBI taxonomy): domain Bacteria; kingdom Bacillati; phylum Actinomycetota; class Actinomycetes; order Kitasatosporales; family Streptomycetaceae; genus Streptomyces; species Streptomyces sp. NPDC030995. The sequence goes on along the minus strand of NZ_JBVIFS010000014.1, from coordinate 79,652 downwards.
GTCGCCCAGCTGGCCCCCGGCGAGACCCGGCTCTCCCCGCGCGCCGCCGGCCAGCGCCTCGAAGCCCTCGGGTACGCCGACCCGGCCGGCGCCCTGCGCCACCTCGAAGCGCTCGCCTCCGGCGTCACCCGCAAGGCCGCCATCCAGCGCACCCTGCTGCCGGTCCTCCTCGGCTGGTTCGCCGACTCCGCCGACCCGGACGCCGGGCTCCTCAACTTCCGCAAGGTCTCCGACGCCCTGGGCAAGACCCCCTGGTACCTGCGCCTGCTGCGCGACGAGGGCGCCGCCGCCGAGAACCTCGCCCGCGTCCTGTCCGCCGGACGCCTCGCCCCCGACCTGCTGCTGCGCGCGCCAGAAGCCGTCGCCCTGCTCGGCGACCCCGAAGGCCTGCAGCCCCGTACGCACGAGGCCCTCGAACAGGAGGTCCTCGCCGCCGTCGGCCGCGCCGAGAACCCCGAAGCCGCCGTCACCGCAGCCCGCGGGGTCCGCCGCCGCGAGCTGTTCCGTACCACCGCCGCCGACATCATCGGCTCGTACGGTACGGAGGACAACCCGGCCGAGGAGGACCACGGAGCCCTCGTCGGCCGGGTCGGCGGGGCCGTCTCCGACCTCACCGCCGCCACCATCGCCGGAGCCCTGCGCGCCGCCGTCCACAGCCACTTCGGCGACACCCTGCCCACCCGCTTCGCCGTCATCGGCGTCGGCCGCTTCGGCGGGCACGAGCTGGGCTACGGCTCCGACGCCGACGTCCTGTTCGTCCACGAACCCCGCGAGGGCGTCGACGAACAGGAGGCCGCCAAGGCCGCCCAGACCGTCATCGCCGAGATGCGCCGGCTGCTCCAACTGCCCACCACCGACCCGCCGCTGCTCATCGACGCCGACCTGCGGCCCGAAGGCCGCTCGGGCCCCCTCGTCCGTACGCTCGCCTCCTACGCCGCGTACTACCGGCGCTGGTCCCTGACCTGGGAGAGCCAGGCCCTGCTGCGCGCCGAAACCGTCGCGGGCGACATGGAGCTGGGCGGCCGCTTCATCGAGCTGATCGACCCGCTGCGCTACCCGATGGAGGGCCTCGGCGAGGACGCCGTACGGGAGATCCGCCGGCTCAAGGCCCGCATGGAGTCGGAGCGGTTGCCGCGCGGCGCCGACCCGACCCTGCACACCAAACTCGGCCGCGGCGGCCTCAGCGACGTCGAGTGGACCGTCCAGCTGATCCAGATGCAGCACGCCTGGGCGGAACCGGGCCTGCGCACCACCCGTACCCGCCAAGCCCTGGCCGCCGCCCACGCGGCTGGGCTGATCCCGACCGAAGAGGCGCAGATCCTGGACGAGGCCTGGGTGCTGGCGACCCGGGTCCGCAACGCCGTGATGCTGGTCCGCGGCCGCGCCGGGGACACCTTCCCGTCCGAGGCGCGCGAACTCGCGGCGGTGGGCCGCTACCTCGGCTACGCCGAGGGCACGGTCGGCGAGATGCTGGACGACTACCGCCGCATCACGCGCCGCGCCCGGGCCGTGGTGGAGGAGCTGTTCTACGGCGCGTAGCGACACGGAGCAGTGCGGAGCGGGGCCTCGCCGCCGACCCCTGTAGACGGCCGCGGTCCACGGACCCGACGTGAGTCCGTGCACCGCGCTCAGGGGCGGCCCGGCTGCCCTACTTCGCCTTGTCCTCGGTGAGGGTGTGGGCGACCAGAGCGTTGGCGTGGCCGTGGCCCAGGCCGTGTTCGGACTTGAGCCAGGAGACGAGTTCCATGTGCTTGCTCAGGGGTGAGGACCGGATGAGGTCCTTCCATTCCGAGATCGGGCGGCCGTACTTCTGCTCGATCGAGGGGAAGTACGCGGCGCCCTTCACCGTGTCCGTCATGTCGTCCATGCCTTCCTCGCGCTGGAATCCCGTTGCCTGTATGACCGCGGGGGAGGGCAGAACTCATCGGTCCGGCGGAAGTGACGTGGGTCACGGCCGAAGCCGCGGGCTCACGTCACGCGCGCAGTGCCGCGAAGACGCCTCGGGCAGGGCTGCCGGCCGCGTCCTGCCACGTGGCTGACACGCGGGTGTGCGGGTCCGCCGGGGCTTCCGGGCGCAGGACGCGGGTCACCGCCACGGTGGGCCCGTCCTCGCCCGGGACCACCACGACCGTGGGGTCCGGGGTGTCGCTCGCGCTCTGCGCCTGCGGGACCGCCTCGCCGCGGAGCAGTGCGCGGAGTTGGGCCAGCAACACCGGGTCCTGGGCGCCGTCGTAGATCCACCGGGTGCCCAGTACGCCGTGCTCCGAGGTGCCGACGAGGGCCTGTTCGGCGTCGGGAAGCGGGGCGCCGCGGTAGGTCAGGGGGACGTGGTACGTGACCGGGCCGTCGGCATCGGCGGTGTCGGTGACCACCATGAACTCGATGCCCACTTCGCCCTCCGGGTCGTCCAGCCGGAAGCCGCCCACCCTGGTCAGCTCCGGGACCCGGCCGGGCCGCCCCTCGTACCAGGGCTGCGACGGGAGCCACGACACCAGGAGCTCCAGCTTGCCGGGGGTCATGGTGGTGCGGTGGACGACGGCCATGCGGACGGACCTCCAGGGGTTGCGAGTTGTACGACGAAGCCTACGATCCGCCCGCCCGCCGGCCGCAGTGACCGCTGCGGTCTTCAGATCCCGGCGGTGGCAAGGCGGCTTCGGAGTTCCTCGTCCGAGAGGTCCTCGAGGTGGGTCAGGAACACCCACATGTGACCCGAAGGGTCCTTGAGGATGACGGTGCGGTCCCCGTGGAACATGTCGGTCGGCGGCTGGAGGATCTCGGCCCCGGCGGCCTCCGCACGCTCGGCCAGGGCGTCGACGTCCGCCACGTAGACGTGCAGGGTGACGGAGGTGCCCCCACCGAGCGCGGTCGGGGCGGCGAAGGAGCCCTGCTCGGCCGCGTCCACGCTGGCGTCGCCCAGCATCAGGACCGACGGCCCGATGCTGATCTCGGCGTGCAGGACCCCGCCGCCCGGAGCGTCGAGCCTGAAGTCCTCCCGGGCCCCGAACGCCCGCTGGTAGAAGTCGATCGCCGCGGCGGCGTCGTCGACCATGATGTGCGGGATCACGGCGTAGCGGTAGCGCTCGGGGATCTGGGTCTGGATCTGGGTCTGGGTCTGGGTCTCGAGGTGGGCAGTGCGCTCGGTCATGGCGAACCTCCTTGAGAAGCACCGCCGGTCGTTTCCGGCGGCCTCTGGAAACGAACCTAAAAGCTCAAGTTTGGTTCAGGTCAAGCGCCGGTATGCGGTACGCGGCCGCCGGAGCACGGTGGCCGGAGCGCGCCTCCACGTCCCGGCGATCCACCGGCCCAGAATGTGTGCGGTGACCGAGAACAACGGCTCGGAGGCGGACCGCCGGCTGGTGGAGTCGCTGCACCGACGCCTGAACCGGATCGAGGCCCTGCTCGAAGCCTCCGCCGAGACGGTGGAGGAGAGACCGGCCTGGCGGCGGCCCACCGAGGGCGAGGAGCGCTGGGCGGTCACCGCCGCGATCCTCGTCGCCGTGGGCCTCCAGCTCGCCCTGCCGGACCGGCTGACCATCGACCCGCGCTGGCTGCTCCCGGCCCTGGAGGTCACCCTGCTGCTGGCGCTGGCCGCCCTCCACCCGCACCGCCGCCTCGACCGCGGCTCGTACCTGCTGCGCGCACTCGGGCTGAGCCTGGCCGCCGCGGTCAGCCTGGCCAACGCGTGGTCGGCCGTGATGCTCGTACGCGAGCTGCTGCGCGGCACCGGACCGGAAGGGGCGCTCGCGCTGCTGACCACGGCCGGCGCGGTCTGGCTGACCAATGTGATCGCCTTCGCGCTCTGGTACTGGGAGTGGGACCGGGGCGGCCCGGTGGCCAGGGCCCAGGGCACCAAGGAGTACCCCGACTTCCTCTTCCCGCAGATGGGGCAGCGGGGCATCGCCCCACCCGACTGGGAGCCGTACTTCGGGGACTACCTCTACGTGGCCTTCACCAACGCCACCGCTTTCAGCCCGACCGACACCATGCCGCTGACCATGTGGGCGAAGCTGCTCATGATGACGCAGACCGCGGTGTCGCTGGTCACCGTGCTGCTGGTGGTGGCCCGGGCGGTGGGCATCCTGGAGTGAGCCCGCGCTGCCCAGCTCGGTCAGACGTCGCGCTAGGGGCGCGTACGGAACCTGTTCACCACGGCCGCCGTCACCGGGTGCGGCGACGTCTCCTCCGGGCGGCGCGGCAGGTGGTGGGGGAGCGAGCCGTACCAGCTGCGCGACACGGTGTAGCCGAAGGTCAGGCAGAGGAGGCCACCCACCGCGTCGAGCCAGAAGTGGTTGGCGGTGGCCACGATGACGACGAGGGTCGCCGCCGGGTAGAGCAGGCCCAGGATCCGGGCCCACGGGGCCGAGGCGACCGCGAAGATCGTCAGCCCGCACCAGAGTGACCACCCTATGTGCATGGACGGCATCGCAGCGTACTGGTTCGACATCTGCTTGAGGTTCCCGGAGGCCATGGAGCCCCAGGTGTGGTGGACCAGCACGGTGTCGACGAAGTTCTGCCCGTTCATCAGCCGGGGCGGCGCGAGCGGATAGAAGTAGTAGCCGAGGAGCGCGACGCCCGTGGTGGCGAAGAGGACGAGGCGCGTGGCCGCGTAGCGCCCGGGATGGAAGCGGTAGATCCACACGAGCACGCCGATGGTCACGACGAAGTGGAGCGTGGCGTAGTAGTAGTTCATGCCGACGATCAGCCACGTCACGGAGTTGATGGTGTGGTTGACCGACTCCTCCACGGCGATGCCGAGGCTCCGCTCGACGCGCCAGATCCAGTCGGCGTTCGCGAGCGCTGCGGTCTTCTGCTCGGGCACCGCGTTGCGGATCAGTGAGTACGTCCAGTAGCTGACCGCGATGAGGAGGACCTCGAACCAGATCCGCGGCCGGCGCGGGACACGCAGCCGGGAGAGCAGGGCGCGGTCCGACCCCGGGCGGGTCTTCGTCTCGGTCACGGTGGGCGACGAGACATCCGTCCGGGTTTCCAGTGTCTTCACGCTCGATTCACCCATGGGGAGAGAGTCTGCCAGATGCGTTCTCGCCTCCGATCATCCCTCGGGACGGTCTTCGGCGCAGCCGCTCCGCCTCAGGGACGAGTCCGACTGCGACCCTGTCCGGGGCCCGAGGCCGTGGATCCGCGCACCACCAGCTCGGGCAGGAAGACGAACTCGCTGTGCGGTGCCGGCGTACCGCCGATCTCCTCCAGCAGGGTCCGCACCGCCGCCTGCCCCATGGCCTGCACGGGCTGCCGGATGGTGGTCAGCGGCGGATCGGTGAACGCTATGAGCGGGGAGTCGTCGAAGCCGACGACCGACACGTCCTGCGGCACCTTCAGCCCCTGCTGCCGGGCCGCCCGGATCGCGCCGAGCGCCATCATGTCGCTCGCGCACACCACCGCCGTGCAGCCCCGCGAGATCAGCGCGGCCGCGGCGGCCTGGCCGCCCTCCAGCGTGTACAGGGAGTGTTGGATGAGCTCCTCGACCTCGGCCTCGCCGAGCCCGAGCCGCTCCTTCATCCCGAGCCGGAAGCCCTCGATCTTGCGGAGCACGGGCACGAACCGCTTCGGCCCGACCGCCAGTCCGATCCGGGTGTGCCCGAGCGCGGTGAGGTGGGTGACCGCGAGCTGCATCGCGGCCCGGTCGTCGGGGGAGACGAAGGGGGCCTGCACCTTGTCGGAGAACCCGTTGATGAGGACGTACGGGACGCCCTGCCCGCGGAGTTGGTCGTAGCGGCCCATGTCGGCCGTCGTATCGGCGTGCAGGCCGGAGACGAAGATGATCCCTGAGACCCCGCGGTCGACCAGCATCTCGGTCAGCTCGTCCTCGGTGGACCCGCCGGGCGTCTGCGTGGCCAGCACCGGCGTGTACCCCTGCCGGGTGAGGGCCTGGCCGATGACCTGGGCGAGCGCCGGGAAGATGGGGTTGTCCAGCTCGGGGGTTATCAGACCGACGAGGCCGGCGCTGCGCTGGCGCAGCCGTACGGGACGCTCGTAGCCGAGTACGTCGAGGGCGGCCAGCACGGACTCACGGGTGCCCGCGGCCACACCGGGCTTGCCGTTGAGCACGCGGCTGACTGTGGCTTCGCTGACCCCCGCCTGGGCTGCGATGTCGGCTAGCCGTGCGGTCACAGGATTGGACTGTACCGGTCTCGGGTTCACGATGCCCACCACGTGCACGAATCCGGGGGAAGACGGACGGTGCGCCCGTCCGTCTCCACGGGAGCGCTGGAGAGTACGGGTCGTCCGGGCGCGGGAAGCTCCACCGCGACGGGGCGGGTGTTGAGCGTGCAGGCGAAGCCGGGGCGGGTGAAGAGGAGTACGCCGTCGGGCGCGGGCAGCCAGGTCAGCGGGCCCGCCTCCAGGGCGCCCAGGCCCGGCAGGGCGCGGCGCAGTTCCAGGGCGGCGCGGTAGAGCTCCAGGGTGGAGTGCGGGTCGCCGGTCTGCGCGGCCACGCTGAGGTCGCCCCATCCGGCGGGCTGCGGCAGCCAGCTCCCGGCCGGGCCGAAGTCGTACGGGGGCTGCGCGCCGGACCAGGGCAGCGGCACCCGGCACCCGTCGCGCAGCCCGTCCTGGCCGTCCGCCTCCCGCGGGGCCCGCCGCTCCGCCTCCGGCGCGGCCTGCCCTTCCGCCTCCGGCGCGGCCTGCGGGTCGGCCTCCGGCCCGGCACCGGGATCGGCGTCGGCCCGGGCCCCCGGTCCTGCCGGCCCGGCACCGGGACCGGCGGCGGCCCCCAGCGCCTCCGGCCCGGCAAGCACCGGGCCGGAGGGGGCCCCGGCCCCGGCCCGGTCCAGGGAGGCGGCCCCGGCCTCGGAGGCGCTGCCGGCCCCGGCATCGGATGCGGCTCGGGCCCCGGCCCCGGCCCGGTCCAGGGCGGCGGCCCCGGATTCCTGCCGACGGCGCCCGCGGCGGAAGGCGGGGTCCTGGCGCACCTCGTCCGGGAGGTCCGTCACCTCCGGCAGGCCGAGCTCCTCGCCCTGGTAGACGTACGCCGATCCGGGCAGGGCCAGCATCAGCAGGGCGGCGGCCCGGGCCCGCTCCAGGCTGCCGAAGCGGGTGCGGTGGCGGACGACGTCGTGGTTGGAGAGCACCCAGGTGGTGGGGGCGCCGACCGAGGTGGTGGCGGCCAGGGACTCGTCGATGACGGTGCGCATCGCGCCGGGTGCCCACGGGCAGTTGAGGAAGCGGAAGTTGAAGGCCTGGTGCAGTTCGTCGGGGCGGACGTACAGGGCGAGCCGCTCGGAGGTCGGCGCCCAGGCCTCGGCGACGCCGATGCGCGCCCCCTCGTAGGAGTCGAGGAGGCGGCGCCAGGAGCGGTGGATCTCGTGGACCCCGTCCTGGTCGAAGAAGGGGAGCGGCTCGGTGCCGATGAGGGTGGCCTGGGCGCCGCGGCCGATGTCCGGCAGGCCCGGGGCCTTGACCATGCCGTGGGCCACGTCGACGCGGAAGCCGTCGGCGCCGAGGTCGAGCCAGAAGCGCAGGACGGACGCGAACTCCTCCGCGACCTCGGGGTCCTCCCAGTTCAGGTCGGGCTGCTCGGGGGCGAAGAGGTGCAGGTACCACTCGCCGTCCGCGACCCGGGTCCAGGCCGGTCCGCCGAAGACGGACTCCCAGTCGTTGGGCGGAAGCTCCCCCGAGGTCCCCCGCCCCGGGCGGAAGTGGTAGCGGGCCCGGGCGGCGGGATCGTGGAGGGCCGCCCGGAACCAGGGGTGCTCGGCGGAGGTGTGGTTCGGGACCACGTCCACGATGATCCGCAGCCCGAGAGCGTGCGCGGCCCGGACGAGCTCGTCGGCGTCGGAGAGGTCCCCGAAGAGCGGGTCGACGGCCCGGTAGTCGGCGACGTCGTAGCCGCCGTCCGCCTGCGGGGAGACGTAGAAGGGGGTGAGCCACACGGCGTCGACCCCGAGGCGGGCGAGGTGGGGGAGGCGGGAGCGCACTCCGCGCAGGTCCCCGATGCCGTCGCCGTCGCTGTCCGCGAAGGACCGTACGTAGACCTGATAGATGACGGCATCGCGCCACCACTCGCCGCTTGCGGTCGCGTTGCTGGAAGCGCTTGCAAGCCGGGATGCGGTCAGCTCATGGGTCATATCGGGGTCAACGCGGCTACACGCCCCCTGGTTGCGGGCCCAAGCAGTCGAAGGTGACTCGAACTAACAGCAAGCTGCGGCAACCGTACGGACACACGGATGTAACGATCAGCCCTTCTTGCAGAAAATTGCCGCAAGCTCTTTCGGACGGCTTTCAGGCTTGTTACGTTCCCTGCAACTCGGGACCGCGAGGGCGCGGCCGGGATCATCGAAGGAGTTCATATGCGGCGTGGCATAGCGGCCACCGCGCTGGTCGCGACCCTGGCGCTCGCGGCTACGGCTTGCGGCGGTGACACCAAGGGCGACGGTGGCGAGACCAAGGCCGGCGGCGAGCTTTCCGGCACGGTCACGTGGTGGGACACCTCGAACGACGCCGAGAAGGCCAGCTTCCAGAAGATCGCCGAGGCGTTCACCGCGAAGCACCCGAAGGTCACCGTCAAGTACGTCAACGTCCCGTACGGCGACGCGCAGAACAAGGTCAAGAACGCCTTCAGCAGCGGCTCCGACGCCCCCGACGTGATCCGGGCCGACGTCGGCTGGGTCGCCGACTTCGCCTCGCTCGGCTACCTCGACGAGGTCCCGGCCGAGACCGCGAAGAAGGTCGACGCCGAGTTCCTCGCGCAGGCCGCGGCCAGCGGCAAGTACGAGGGCAAGACCTACGCCGTGCCGCAGGTCATCGACACCCTCGGCCTCTTCTACAACAAGAAGATGCTCGCCGACGCCGGCGTCCAGCCCCCCAAGACGCTGGAAGAGCTCAAGACCGCCGCCGCGGCCATCAAGGAGAAGACCGGCAAGGCCGGTCTCTACCTGCGCGGCGACGACTCCTACTGGTTCCTCCCGCTGATCTACGGCGAGGGCGGCGACCTCGTCGACGCCAAGAACAAGACGGTCACCGTCGACAACGCGGCCGGCGTCAAGGCCTTCAAGACCGCGCGCGACCTGGTCACCTCCGGTGCGGCGATCACCAACGCCACCGACGGCTGGAACAACATGCAGACCGCCTTCAAGTCGGGGCAGGCAGCCATGATGATCAACGGCCCGTGGGCGGTCGCCGACAGCTACGCCGGCGACCAGTTCAAGGACAAGGCCAACCTCGGCATCGCCGCGGTCCCGGCCGGTTCGGTCAAGGCGGGCGCCCCGCAGGGCGGCCACGACCTCGCCGTCTACGCCGGTTCCAAGAACACCGCCGCCGCGCACGCCTTCGTCGAGTACATGACCTCGCAGGAGGTCCAGGTGCAGTCCGCCAAGGAACTGAGCCTGCTCCCCACCCGTACCGCCGCCTACGAGCAGCCGGACGTCAAGAGCAGCGAGATGGTGCAGTTCTTCAAGCCGGCCGTGGACAAGGCCGTCGAGCGGGCCTGGATCCCGGAGAACGGCTCCCTCTTCGAGCCGCTGAAGGTCGAATACACCAAGGCGATCACCGGGGCCTCGAGCCCGGAGGACGCGGCCAAGGCGGCCGGCGTCGAGTTCCGCAAGATCCTCAAGGGCTGGAAGTAACGAAACCATGGCTGCTCACACCAGCCAGTCGGTGGCGAAGGCCGCGGGCGACGAAACCGGGAACACCGGCGTCGCCCGCGGCCGGAGCCGCAGGACTGACAGCGGGAACGGGAACAAGGGTGGACTGAGGCGCGCCCTCGCCACCCACTGGTACGCCTGGGCCATGGTCGCCCCGGTGGTGCTCGTCCTCGGCGTGATCATCGGCTGGCCGCTCGTCCGCGGCGTCTACCTGTCGCTGACCGACGCCAACGAGCGCAACGTCGCCCGTGACATCGGCGCCCGTCACATCGACGCCACGTACGAGTTCGTCGGACTCGACAACTACGCGGCCGTGCTCGGCGACCCGGTGTTCCTGCAGCGGCTGGTGTGGACGGTGGTGTGGACCGTCGCGTGCGTGTCCGTCACCTTCACGCTCGGCCTGATCCTGGCCAACATGCTCAACCGGGAGTTCCGGGGCCGCGCCGCCTACCGGATGGCGCTCATCCTGCCCTGGGCCGTCCCCGGCTTCGTCTCCGTCTTCGCCTGGCGGTTCCTCTTCAACCGCGACAACGGCATCCTCAACAAGATCCTCGACGGCGGCGGCATCGCCGCGATCCCGTGGCTCGACGACCCGACGTGGGCCAAGTTCTCCGTCGTCGCCGTCAACGTCTGGCTCGGCGTCCCCTTCATGATGGTCGCCCTGCTCGGCGGACTGCAGTCGATCCCCGGCGAGCTCTACGAAGCCGCCGAGATGGACGGCGCCGGCCCCTGGCAGCGCTTCCGGCACATCACGCTGCCCGGCCTGCGCGCGGTGAGCATGACGGTGATCCTGCTCTCCACCATCTGGACCTTCAACATGTTCCCGGTGATCTTCCTGCTCACCCGCGGCGGACCGGGCGACTCCACCGAGATCCTGGTGACCCAGGCCTTCCGCGAGGCCTTCATCACGAGCCCGCGCGACTTCGCCGTCTCCGCCACGTGGGGCGTACTGATCCTCGCCCTGCTCATGATCTTCGCGCTGGTCTACCGGCGCTCGCTGCGCAAGCAGGGAGAGGTGTGGTGACCGTGACCACTACGCGCACAAGGGGGAGCCGATCCCCGCTCGCCTCCGTCGGCCTGCACACCACCCTGATCGTCGCGGCCGTGATCGCCGTGTTCCCGGTGCTGTGGATCCTGCTGACCTCGCTCAAGCCCCCGCAGCACGCGATCACCACGGACTTCGTCAAGGAGCCCACCCTCTCCAACTACCGCTACCTGCTGGAGTCGAGCCACTTCTTCAGCTGGTTCGCGAACTCCGTCCTGGTCGCCGGCGTCACCACCGTCCTCGGTGTGTTCATCGCCGCCACCACCGGATACGCGGTCAGCCGCTTCAAGTTCCCCGGCATGCGGCCGCTGATGTGGACCCTGCTCATCACGCAGATGTTCCCGATGGCCATCCTCATCGTCCCGCTCTACAACCTGATGGGACAGCTCGGGCTGCTCAACCAGCCGCTCGGCCTGATCATCACCTACCTCACCATCGCCGTGCCGTTCTGCGCGTGGATGATGAAGGGCTTCTTCGACACCATCCCGGTGGAGATCGACGAATCCGGCCGCGTCGACGGGCTCAACCCCTTCGGCACCTTCTGGCGGCTGATCCTGCCGCTGGCCAAGCCCGGCCTCGCCGTCACCGGCTTCTACGCCTTCATCACCGCCTGGGGCGAAGTCGCGTACGCCTCCGCCTTCATGGTCGGTGAGGAGAACCTCACCCTGGCCGGCGGCCTGCAGACCTTCGTCACGCAGTACACCTCCAACTGGGGTGCGATGAGCGCCGCTTCGGTCCTCATCGCGATCCCCGCGGCGATCTTCTTCGTCTTCGCCCAGCGTCACCTCGTCGCCGGAATGACCGCAGGCGCCACCAAGGGCTGACCACCCGCGCCCGCTCCTTTCGTACCGGCCCGATCTCTTCAAGGACGACATGACCCAGCACCTCGCCGACGCACTTCCCACCTCCACCGGCACCCAGCCCGGCTGGTGGAGAGACGCGGTGATCTACCAGGTCTATCCGCGCAGCTTCGCCGACTCCAACGGGGACGGCATGGGGGACCTCGAAGGCGTCCGCAGCCGCCTGCCCTACCTCAAGGAACTGGGCGTCGACGCCGTCTGGCTCAGCCCCTTCTACGCCTCCCCGCAGGCCGACGCCGGCTACGACGTCGCCGACTACCGGGCCATCGACCCCATGTTCGGCAGCCTGCACGACGCCGACGCCGTGATCCGCGAGGCCCACGAGCTGGGCCTGCGCATCATCGTCGACCTGGTCCCCAACCACTGCTCCGACCAGCACGAATGGTTCAAGCAGGCACTGCGCGAAGGCCCGGGCACCCCGCTGCGCGAGCGCTTCCACTTCCGCCCGGGCCAGGGCGAGAACGGGGAACTCCCGCCCAACGACTGGGAGTCCATCTTCGGCGGACCGGCCTGGACCCGGGTCGCGGACGGCGAGTGGTACCTGCACCTCTTCGCCCCCGAGCAGCCCGACTTCAACTGGGAACACCCCGCCGTCCAGGACGAGTTCCGCTCCATCCTGCGGTTCTGGCTGGACCTCGGCGCCGACGGCTTCCGCATCGACGTCGCCCACGGCCTGGTCAAGGCCCCCGGCCTGCCCGACCTCGGCCGCGACGAGCAGCTCAAGCTGCTCGGCAACCAGGTGCTGCCCTTCTTCGACCAGGACGGGGTCCACGAGATCTACCGCTCCTGGCGCCTGGTCCTCGACGAGTACGCGGGCGACCGCATCGGCGTCGCCGAGGCCTGGACGCCGAGCGCGGAGCGCACCGCGCTGTACCTGCGCCCCGACGAGCTGCACCAGGCCTTCAACTTCCACTACCTGAACACCGGCTGGGACGCCGAGGCGCTGCGCTCCACCATCGACGAGTCGCTCGACTCGATGCGGCCGGTCGGGGCGCCGACCACGTGGGTGCTGTCCAACCACGACGTCGTCCGCCACCGCACCCGCTTCGGCAGCCTGGAGCGGGCGCGGGCGGCCGGACTGCTGATGCTGGCCCTGCCCGGATCGGCGTACGTCTACCAGGGCGAGGAGCTCGGCCTGCCGGAGGTGACGGACCTCCCGGACGAGGTGCGCCAGGACCCCTCCTTCTTCAAGGCGAACGGCCAGGACGGGCTGCGCGACGGCTGCCGCGTGCCGATCCCGTGGTCCGGCGACCAGGCCCCGTACGGCTTCGGGGCCGGCGGCAGCTGGCTGCCGCAGCCCGCCGAGTGGGCCGGGCTGAGCGTGGAGGCGCAGACCGGAGACCCGGCGTCCACGCTGGAGCTGTACCGCGCGGCCCTGCGGGTGCGGCGCGCGCACCCGGCACTGGGTGCGGGCGACGCCGTGGAGTGGCTGCCCGCGCCGGAGGGCGTACTGGCCTTCCGCCGCGGTGACTTCGTCTGCACGGCGAACACCACGGACAAGGCCGTACGGATGCCCGCGCCGGGCACGGTACTGCTGGCGAGCACGGACCTCGCGGAGCCCGGCCTCCTTCCGGCGGACAGCACGGTGTGGTGGCAGGGGTGACTTCCCCGCTGCGGCTGACGGACATCGCTGCGCAGGCCCAGGTCAGCGAGGCGACCGTCAGCCGCGTGGTCAACGGCAAACCGGGCGTCGCGGCCGGCACCCGGCACAAGGTGCTGGCCGCGCTCGACCTGCTCGGCTACGAGCGGCCCGTACGGCTCAAACGGCGCAGCAACGGCCTGGTGGGGCTGCTGATCCCGGAGCTGACGAACCCCATCTTCCCGGCGTTCGCGCAGGTCATCGAGCAGGCGCTGGCCGGGCACGGGTACACCCCGGTGCTGTGCACGCAGACCCCCGGCGGGGCCACCGAGGACGAGCTGGTGGAGCAGCTGGAGGAGCGCGGGGTCACGGGGATCGTCTTCCTGTCGGGCCTGCACGCGGACTCGGCGGCCGACCCCGCGCGCTACCAGCGACTGGCGGCGCGCGGGGTCCCCTTCGTGCTGATCAACGGCTTCAACGAGCAGATCAGCGCACCCTTCGTCTCCCCGGACGACCGGGCGGCGGCGGACATGGCCGTGCGGCACCTGGAGGACCTGGGCCACCGCAGGATCGGCCTGGCGATCGGGCCGACGCGGTACGTGCCGTCGGCGCGCAAGGAACAGGGCTTCCTGGCGGCTCTGCCGTCGGCCGACGCGGAAGGCCTGATCCAGCGCACGCTGTTCACCGTCGAAGGCGGCCACGCGGCGGGCATCGCCCTGCTGGAGCGCGGCTGCACGGGCATCGTGTGCGGCAGCGACCCGATGGCGCTGGGCGTCATCCGCGCGGCGCGCGAGCGCGGCCTTCGGGTGCCGGAGGACGTGTCGGTGGTCGGCTTCGACGACTCGCCGCTGATCGCGTTCACGGACCCGCCGCTGACGACGGTCCGCCAGCCGGTCCGCGCAATGGCGACGGCGGCGGTCGGCGCCCTGCTGGAGGCGGTGTCCGGCACGCCGGTCCAGCGCACGGAGTACGTCTTCCAGCCGGAGCTGGTGGTCCGCGGCTCGACCTCGGCCCCACCGACCCGCTCCCTCTGAACTCGGGGCTCCCCCGAGACCCCGCCCGGCGCCGGGGCCCTGTCACGGGGCTCCGGCGCCACCCCGGCCCCTGCCCCCGACCGGCGGTGGAGGCAGGGGCGGGCGGTCTCTCAGGGCGCGTTGACCCGGAAGTTCTGGCTGTTGGTGTTGCTGGCGCCGGGGCTGTTGATGTTGTTGTTCGTGTTGATGTTGTTGTAGACCGGGATCAGGCCGCTGAGGCTGATGGGGAGAATGGACGTTCCGCCCCCGTTCCCACCGTTCCCGCCGTTGCAGTTGGGGCCGGGGATGTTGACGGTGTCACTTGCCGAGTCGCTGAGGCCGCCTTGGATATCGATCACGTTGGCGGTGTTGGTGACCGTGCAAGGAGCGTCCGTGGCCACGCTCATGATCACTTCGATCGTGTAGCCGCCTCCAGCGGCGATGGAGCCGTCGGTTGTGCACTCAACCCTGGTGCGTGCATCGTTGAGGAAGCACCCCACCCCGCCGCCGGTGGTGTTCTGGGTGATCGCGATCGATACGCCTGTAAGCCCTGCGGGGAAAGTGTCCGTCATCCGCGTCCCGTCAGGGTGGGTCTCCTGGTCGCCGGGGTTGGTCACCGTGATGGTGAAGATCCCCTGCCCGCCCCGGGGGAAGTCCCCCGAGTGGGTCTTCGTGATGTCCAGCTGAGCCTGTGCGTAGGCGGGGGTGACCCCTACGGCGAACGGCAGGGCGACGCCCAGCCCCAGGACGGTGCCGAGGGCGGCGAAGCGCCGCCTCAACGTGTGGATGGCCATGGTGGGTTTCTCCTGTGGTGTGTAGGTCTGCCGTGATGCGGCTCCGGGCGCGAAGGACGGGGGAGCTCGGCTCACGCGGATGCCTGCACACACAGGAACGCGGCGCGGTACGGCTTGATCACGGGTGCGAAGCCGGTGTCACTCGATCGCCACGGGGCGGTACGGCCTTACGCGCGCGGGGGCTTTCACCCCCCGACCCCGCCGCACAGCTTGATGAGGCCCCGCCCCCCGCCCCCGGCCGCCCCCCGAAGCCCCCCGCCCGAACCCCCGTAGGACACGCGCAAGAAACAATTCTGCAATTTCTTGCGCAAGGTATTGCAGGGCTGTTGGCAGGCCCATACGGTCGCCAGCAATCCCCACCTCTCCGCCAGGAGGCCCCACATGTCCCGCACCGGCACCGCAAGAACCGGCAGAGCCCTGCTGGCAGCCACCGCCCTCGCGGCTGCGACCCTCACCTCCGTCGCGCCGCAGGCGCAGGCGGCGCCTCCCGGCGAGAAGGACGTCACCGCCGTCCTCTTCGAGTGGAAGTTCGACTCCGTCGCCAAGGCCTGTACCGACAGCCTCGGGCCCGCCGGCTACGGGTACGTCCAGGTCTCGCCTCCCCAGGAGCACATCCAGGGCGAGCAGTGGTGGACCTCGTACCAGCCCGTCAGCTACAAGATCGCCGGGCGGCTGGGTGACCGGACCGCGTTCAAGAGCATGGTCGACACCTGCCACGCCGCCGGCGTGAAGGTGGTCGCCGACTCCGTCATCAACCACATGGCGGCAGGAGACGGCACCGGGACGGGCGGGAGTTCGTACACGAAGTACAACTACCCGGGTGTGTACTCCGGTTCCGACATGGACGATTGCCGGGCGACCATCTCGAACTACCAGGACAAGGCGAACGTCCAGAACTGCGAGCTCGTCCAGCTCGCCGACCTCGACACCGGCGAGGAGTACGTACGCGGCCGGATCGCCGGGTACCTGAACGACCTGCTCTCCCTCGGCGTCGACGGCTTCCGGATCGACGCCGCCAAGCACATGCCCGCCGCCGATCTCGCCAACATCAAGTCCCGGCTGACGAACCCCGGCGTCTACTGGAAGCAGGAGGCGATATACGGGGCCGGCGAGGCCGTATCGCCGAGCGAGTACCTCGGCAACGGCGACGTGCAGGAGTTCCGCTACGCCCGCGACCTCAAGCGGGTCTTCCAGAACGAGAACCTCGCCTACCTCAAGAACTTCGGCGAGGCCTGGGGCCACATGCCCAGCGGTCAGTCCGCCGTCTTCGTCGACAACCACGACACCGAGCGCGGCGGCGACACCCTCACCTACAAGAACGGCTCCGACTACACCCTCGCCAACGTCTTCATGCTGGCCTGGCCCTACGGCTCCCCGGACGTGCACTCCGGCTACGAGTGGACCGACAAGGACGCCGGCCCGCCCAGCGGCGGCGCGGTGAGCGCCTGTTACGCCGACGGCTGGAAGTGCCAGCACGCCTGGCGGGAGATCTCCTCCATGGTCGGCTTCCGCAACGCGGCCCGCGGGCAGTCCGTCACCGACTGGTGGGACAACGGCGGCGACCAGATCGCCTTCGGGCGTGGCTCGAAGGCGTACGTCGCCATCAACCACGAGGCGAGCGCCCTGACCCGTACCTTCCAGACCTCCCTCGCGGCCGGCGACTACTGCGACGTCCAGAGCGGGCGCGCCGTGACCGTGGACTCCGGCGGCCGGTTCACCACCACCCTCGCCGCCGGGACGGCCGTCGCCCTGCACGTGAACGCACGGACCTGCTCGGGCACACCGGCCGCCTCCTCCGGCGCCTCCTTCGCCGTCAACGCCACCACCGCCCTCGGCCAGAACATCTACGTCGTCGGCGACCGCGCCGAGCTCGGCGCCTGGAACACCGCCGGCGCCCTCAAGCTCGACCCGGCCGCCTACCCCGTCTGGAAGCTCGACGTCACGCTCCCGGCCGGCACGTCCTTCGCGTACAAGTACGTCCGCAAGGACGTCTCCGGGAACGTCACCTGGGAGAGCGGCGCCAACCGCACGGCCACCGTCCCCGCGAGCGGCAAGGTCACACTGACCGACACCTGGCGCAGCTGACCTGCGAGCCCCCGCCCCACAGACCAGGGCCGCCCGGCACCACCTTCCCCGCCACCGCCGGGCGGCCCTTATCCATGCGACACGTGACGCGCGCACGACACGTACGCGGCACGTGCACGAGCACGTACACAAGGAGAGACCCGCCTTGATACGCCCTGCCGCAGGAGTCCTCGCCGCCGCCCTGGCCGTGACGCTCCTGCCCGCCCTCCCCGCCGCGGCTGCCGCCGCGAGGCCTCCCGCCCCGCCCTCGGACGCGAAGCTGGCCGCCGAGCCCGCACGCCATGACCTGACCCGGGAGCAGTTCTACTTCGTGCTCCCGGACCGGTTCGCGAACGGCGACCCGGGCAACGACCGGGGCGGCCTGACCGGCTCCCGGCTGGAGACCGGCCTGGACCCGACGGACAAGGGCTTCTACCAGGGCGGCGACCTCAAGGGGCTCACCGACCGGCTCGACTACATCAAGGGCCTCGGCACCACGGCCATCTGGATGGCGCCGATCTTCAAGAACCAGCCGGTGCAGGGCAAGGGGACCGACGTCTCCGCCGGCTACCACGGCTACTGGATCACCGACTTCACCCAGGTCGACCCGCACTTCGGCACCAACGCGGACTTGGAGCGGCTGATCGAGAAGGCGCACGGGAAGGGGATGAAGGTCTTCTTCGACGTCATCACCAACCACACCGCCGACGTGGTGGACTACCGGGAGGCGTCCTACTCCTACCTGTCGAAGGGGGCGTTCCCCTATCTGACGAAGGACGGCGTGCCCTTCGACGACCACGACTACGCGGGCGGGAAGGGGAAGTTCCCGAAGGCCGACGGCGAGTCCTTCCCGAGGACGCCCTTCGTGGCGGACGCGAAGAAGAACCTCAAGTCGCCCGCCTGGCTCAACGACCCGATGATGTACCACAACCGCGGCGACTCCACCTTCGCCGGCGAGTCCTCCGAGCAGGGCGACTTCTTCGGCCTCGACGACCTGTGGACCGAGCGCCCCGAGGTCGTCAGCGGGATGGAGAAGATCTACGAGAAGTGGGTCGAGGACTTCCGTCTCGACGGCTTCCGCATCGACACCGTCAAGCACGTCAACACCGAGTTCTGGACGCAGTGGGCGACCGCCCTCGACACGTACGCCGCCAAGCGCGGCCGCGACGACTTCTTCATGTTCGGCGAGGTCTACTCCGCCGACACGGCCGTCACCTCCCCGTACGTGACGCGCGGACGGCTCGACGCCACCCTCGACTTCCCGCTCCAGGACGCGATACGCGCGTACGCCTCCCAGGGCGCGGGAGCCGGCCGGCTGGGCTCCGTCCTCGCGGACGACTACCGGTACACCAGCGGCAAGGCGAACGCCTACGAGCAGGTGACCTTCCTCGGCAACCACGACATGGGCCGCTTCGGGACGTTCCTGAAGCAGGACCGGCCGGGGGCGGGGGAGCAGGAGCTGCTCGACCGCTACCGGCTCGCGAACGAGCTGATGTTCTTCTCCCGGGGCAACCCGGTGGTCTACTCCGGCGACGAGCAGGGCTTCACGGGCGCGGGCGGTGACAAGGACGCCCGCCAGACCCTCTTCGCCTCCCAGGTCGGCGACTACCTGGACGACGACCAGCTCGGAACGGCGCGCACGCACGCGAGCGATGCTTACGATCCGGGTCACCCGCTCTACAAGCAGATCAGTGCTCTCTCGAAGCTGACCAAGGACCACCCGGCCCTGCGCGACGGCGTCCAGAGCGAGCGCCTCGCCGACGGATCCGTCTACGCCTTCGCGCGCACCGACGCCCGCAGCCGCACCGAGTACCTCGTCGCCGCCAACAACGGAGCCGAGTCCAGGACCGTGGAGATCGACGCCCCGGCCGGAGCCCAGTACCGCACCCTGTACGGCGGCACCGCACTGCTCCGCGCCTCCGCCGCCGGCAAACTCACCGTCGTCGTCCCCGCCTTCGGCTCGGTGGTCCTCCAGGGCGCAGCCCCGCTCGCGGCTCCCGCGGCCAAGCCCGCCCTGACCCTGAAGGCCCCGGCCCCGGGCGCCACCGGAACCGTCGAGCTCTCCGCCGACGTCAGCGGCGGCGGCCTGAACCGGGTCGTCTTCGCCGCCCAGAGCGGCAACGGCAAGTGGCAGGTGCTCGGTTCGGCCGACCACGCCCCCTACAAGGTCACCCAGCACATCGAGGCGCCCGCCGGCACCGCCCTGCGCTACAAGGCCGTCGCCGTCGACTCCACGGGCCGCACCGCCAGCGCCCTCGCCGAGTCCGTCGCCGGCCAGGCCCCGCCCGTCGAGGTCCCCACCGCCACCCAGCGCGACTACGCCGTCGTCCACTACAACCGCCCCGACGGGGACTACACCAACTGGCGCCTCTACGCCTGGGGCGACATCGCCGAGGGCGAGCAGACCCCCTGGCCCGCCGGCCACGACTTCACCGGCCGCGACGCCTACGGCGCCTTCGCGTACGTCCGCCTGAAGCCCGGCGCCTCCTCCGTCGGTTACCTCGTCATCGACAAGGACGGCAACAAGGACGTCGCCGCCGACCGCACCATCGACGTGACCAAGACCGGCGAGATCTGGCTGGAGCAGGGCAAGGAGCCCGCCCGCACCGACCGCCCCGCCTACCCGCCGCAGGACACGGCGAAGGCCGTCATGCACTACCAGCGCCCCGACGGCGCCTACGACGGCTGGGGCCTGCACGTCTGGACGGGAGCCGCGG
Organism: Streptomyces sp. NPDC030995; assembly: GCF_055571215.1. NCBI lineage: Bacteria > Bacillati > Actinomycetota > Actinomycetes > Kitasatosporales > Streptomycetaceae > Streptomyces > Streptomyces sp. NPDC030995. Next base: position 59,981 of record NZ_JBVIFS010000014.1, on the reverse strand, counting down.
CCCCCACCGACTGGTCCAAGCCCCTGCTCCCCGCCCGCACCGACTCCTACGGCGCGGTCTACGAGGTCCCGCTCGCCGCGGGCGCCACCAGCCTGAGCTACATCCTCCACAAGGGCGACGAGAAGGACCTGCCCTCCGACCAGTCCCTGGACCTCAAGGCCACCGGCCACGAGGTGTGGATGCTGGGCGGCAAGGAGAAGTACCTCCTCCCGCAGCCCGCCGGCTCCTCCGCCGCCCTGGACCTCACCAAGTCCCAGGCGGTCTGGATCGACCGCGACACCGTCGCCTGGAACGCCCCCGCGGCCGCCGCCTCCGTACAGCTCCTCGCCTCCCGCGAAGGCGCCGTCAAGGCCGAGAGCGGCACCCTGCACGAGGGCGGCGCCCAGTGGCTCCGCCTCACCGGGTCCGAGCTCACCGCCGCCCAGAAGCAGAAGTTCCCGCACCTGGCCGGGTACACCGCCTTCACCGTCGACCCCCGCGACCGGGACCGGGTCCGCGAAGCCCTGCGCGGCCAGCTCGTCGCGAGCGCCCGCGCCGCGAACGGCGCCGTGCTCGCCGCCACCGGCGTCCAGCTCGCCGGGGTCCTGGACGACCTGTACGCGACGACCGCCGCCCTCGGCCCGGTCTTCAAGGACGGCCGTCCCACCCTCTCCGTCTGGGCCCCGACCGCCCAGCAGGTCTCCCTCGAACTCGACGGCCGCACCGTCCCGATGCGCCGCGACGACAGCACCGGCGTCTGGTCGGTCCGCGGCGAGCGCTCCTGGACCGGGAAGCCGTACCGCTTCGCCGTCACCGTCTGGGCCCCGAGCACCCGCCAGGTGGTCCGCAACCTGGTCACCGACCCCTACTCCACCGCCCTGACCACGGATTCCACCCATAGCCTGGTCGTGGACCTGGCCGACCCCAAGCTGGCCCCGCCCGGCTGGAAGACGCTGCGCAAGCCCGCGCCCGTGCCCTTCACGTCCGCGCAGATCCAGGAGCTGCACATCCGCGACTTCTCGGTCGCGGACCGCACCAGCACCCACCCCGGCCAGTACCTGGCCTTCACCGACACCGGCTCGGCGGGCATGCGGCACCTGCGCGACCTGGCCGCCGCCGGCACCTCCTACGTCCACCTCCTGCCCGCCTTCGACATCGGCACCATCCCCGAGAAGGCGGCCGACCGCACCGAGCCCGCCTGCGACCTCAAGGTGTACGCGCCGGACTCGCAGGAGCAGCAGGCCTGCGTGGCCGCCGCGGCCGCGAAGGACGCGTACAACTGGGGCTACGACCCGCTGCACTACACCGTCCCCGAGGGCAGTTACGCGAGCGACCCGAACGGCACGGCCCGTACGGTCGAATTCCGCAAGATGGTCCAGTCCCTCAACGGGTCCGGGCTGCGCACGGTGATGGACGTGGTCTACAACCACACCGTCGCCGCCGGACAGTCGGACAAGTCCGTCCTCGACCGCATCGTCCCCGGCTACTACCAGCGCCTGCTGGCCGACGGCAGCGTGGCCACCTCCACCTGCTGCTCCAACACCGCCCCCGAGAACGCCATGATGGGCCGCCTGGTCGTGGACTCGGTCGTCACCTGGGCCAAGGAGTACAAGGTCGACGGCTTCCGCTTCGACCTGATGGGCCACCACCCGAAGGCCAACATCCTGGCGGTCCGCAAGGCCCTCGACGAGCTGACCCCGGCCAAGGACGGGGTCGACGGCAAGAAGATCGTCCTCTACGGGGAGGGATGGAACTTCGGCGAGATCGCCGACGACGCCCGCTTCGTGCAGGCCACGCAGAAGAACATGGCCGGAACCGGCATCGCCACCTTCTCCGACCGGGCGCGCGACGCCGTCCGCGGCGGCGGCCCCTTCGACGAGGACCCGCGCGTGCAGGGCTTCGCCTCCGGCCTGTTCACCGCTCCGAACTCCTCGCCCGCCAACGGGACGCCGGAGCAGCAGAAGGCCCGCCTCCTGCGCTCCCAGGACCTGATCAAGGTCGGCCTGTCCGGCAACCTCGCCTCGTACGCCTTCACCGACACCACCGGCCGCCGCATCAAGGGCTCCGAGCTGGACTACAACGGCGCCCCGGCCGGCTACGCGGCCGCCCCCGGCGACGCCCTCGCCTACGCGGACGCCCATGACAACGAGACGCTCGCCGACGCCCTGACCTACAAACTCCCGCCGGCCACCAGCAACGCGGACAAGGCCCGCATGCAGGTCCTGGCCATGGCGACGGCCACCCTCTCCCAGGGACCGGCCCTCTCGCAGGCGGGCACCGACCTGCTCCGCTCCAAGTCCCTGGACCGCAACTCCTACGACAGCGGAGACTGGTTCAACGCCGTCCACTGGGACTGCAAGGACGGCAACGGCTTCGGCCGCGGCCTGCCGCCGGCCGCCGACAACACCCCGAAGTGGCCCTACGCGAAGCCCCTCCTGACGGGACCGGCCCCCACCTGCGCGGACATCACCGCCACCGCGGGAGCCCACCGCGACCTGCTCAAGATCCGCACCACCGAGCCCGAGTTCGCCCTCACCACGGCAGAGGCCGTCCAGTCCCGGCTGGCCTTCCCCCTGTCCGGCAAGGACGAGACCCCGGGCGTGATCACCATGACCCTGGGCGACCTGGTGGTGGTCTTCAACGCCACCCCCACCGCCCAGCCCCAGCGCGTGGCCGCCCTCGCGGGCACCGCCTACACCCTGCACCCGATCCAGGCGGCGGGCTCCGACGCCACGGTCAGGCAGTCCACCTACGACGCGCAGACAGGAGAGTTCACCGTCCCGGCCCGCACGGTCTCGGTCTTTACACGACGCTGAGCCGGTCCAGCCGCTTCTCCAGCAGGATCACCCCGTAGACCCTGCCGTCCTTCCCCACCTTGTTGGGGAGCTCCCCAACCACCCGGTAGCCCGCACCCCGGTAGTACGCGAGCAGCCGGGGGTTGGTGGAGACGCAGTCCAGCCGCGCCCGCTCCCGCCCGGTCCTGGCGATCCGCCGCTCGGCGTGTTCGAGCAGGCGCCGCCCGGCGCCGGCGGGCGCGGCCTCCCGCTCCACCATCAGCCGGTGCACGTACCCGGCCACCGGCGGCTGGACGCCCCAGGCGTCCTCGTCGGACCACCACAGTTCGTACGCCCCGACCACCCGCCCGTCGCAGTCCCCGCCGAACCACACCTCGCCGTCGGCCATCCGCGCGCGGAAGTGGTCGGCGTCCTTGTCGCCGGGCTTCCACTGCTCGATCCCGTGCTTCTGCATCCAGCGGGCGGCCTGGTCGTACAGGCGCACCAGAGTGCCCGCGTCCTTCTCCTCGGCCGGCCGGAACAAGATCCCGTCGTCAATGATCACGCGGGCATTATCGATGATCATGGGCAGCGGCGGCACGGGGGTTCACCGCGGGGAGGGCACCCCGCCGGACACCCCGCCGGACACCTCACCGGGCACTTCGCCGGACGCCCCGCCGGGAACGAGCGCGACGAGCCGCCCGACCAGCTCCCCGAAAGGCCCGTCGGCGGGCTCGTGGGCCAGGATCCGTACGAGGATCCCCGCCATCTCCGCGTCGTACGCCGCGCTCACGGCGGCCAGCGCAGCGAAATCGTGCACCAGCTGCAGCTCCAGCTCGCCCCGCGGGATCCTGCGCCCGTCCAGCCAGATCAGCGCGGTGGACTCGGCGAGCGACACCCAGGACCGCACCACGAGTTCCAGGCGCGCCGGCGGATCCGCGAGCCCGATGCCCAGGTGCGCGAGGATCTGCTCGTACGCCGCCTGCCGGACCTCGTCGATCATCGCGTTGGCCCGGCTGCTGCCGACCGCCGGACCGCCCCGCATCAGCGCCGAGAAGCCCGGCCCGTGCTCGTCGACGAAGGCGAAGAACCGCCCCATCACACGCAGCAACCGCGCCCCGAGCGGCCCGTCCTGGGGCTCCACGAACCGCGCCGCCAGCTCGTCGGCCGCCCGCCGCAGCGCGGCCTCGTACAGGCTCAGCTTGCCGGGGAAGTAGTGGTAGACGAGCGGCCTGGATATCCCCGCGGCCGCCGCGATCTCGTCTATCGACACATCGTCGGGCGACCGGTGGCTGAACAGCTCCAGGGCAACCCCGATCAGCTGCTGCCGCCGCTCCTCGACACCCATCCTGCGCCGCACTCCGGTTGTCATGCGGGACACCCTACTGGGGCGCTCACAGGTCCAGGACGAGGCGGTTCCCCTTCGCGCGGGAGACGCACAGCAGCATCGAGTCCGCGCGCTCGCCGTCCGTGAGCAGCTCGTCGCGGTGGTCCACCTCGCCCGCCAGGACGCGGTGTTGGCAGGTTCCGCAAAAGCCCTGCCCGCAGGAGTACGGGGTGTCCGGCAGCTCCCTGCGCACCGCGGCCAGGGTGGTCTCCTGCGCGCCGACCTCGACGGTCCGCCCCGAGCGGTGGAGTTCGACCGTGAAGGGCTCCGCCGGGCCGGGCGGGGCCGCCGGGGTGAAGCGTTCCAGATGGACCAGGGCCGGGTCGGGGGCCGCGGCCGTGACGGCCCGCATCAGGGGGTCCGGGCCGCAGCAGTAGACCGGCGTGCCGGGCGCCGCCCCGGACAGCCGGGTCAGGTCGGGCAGGCCCGTCTCGTCCTCGGGCAGGACCGTGACCCGCTCCCCGTAGGCCGCCAGTTCGGCCAGGAAGGGCATCGAGGCGCGCGAGCGGCCCCCGTACAGGAGGGTCCAGTCGGCGCCCGCCGCCGTGGCCGCCCGGAGCATCGGCAGGATCGGGGTGATGCCGATGCCGCCCGCGACGAAGACGTACGAGGACGCCTCTACCAGCTCGAAACGGTTGCGCGGCGGCCGTAGTTCCAGCTCGGCGCCCTCGACCAGCTGGGCGTGCGCCTCGCGGGAGCCGCCGCGGCCGTCCTCGATCAGCCGGATCGCGATCGTGTACCTGCCGCCGTCCGCGGGGTCCCCGCACAGGGAGTACTGGCGGACCAGCCCCGAGGGCAGGGTGACGTCCACGTGCGCGCCCGGGGCCCACGCCGGGAGGTCCGGTGATTCCAGGGCCAGTTGCAGCACGCCCTCGGCCGGCTCCGTACGGGAGACGATCAGCGCGCGCAGCCGGCGGCGCGGGGAGTGGCCCGAGACGGGCGTCTCCAGGGCCGGCAGGGGCCAGAGCGGGGACTTCCCGATGCGGCGGCTCAGGGCGCGCCGGGCCACCCAGGCCGCACCCGCCACCGCCGTGACCGCGAGGGCGCGCCTCATGGCCGGACACCGCCGTTCGCGCCGGGGGAGGAGGCGAGGTAGGCCACCGCCTGGGCCGTCGAGCCCTCCTGCGAGGGGTGGTACGTACGGGAGAGGTACTTCGGGATGGACTTCAGCATCGCGCCCGTGGAGGGGAGCACGCCCTGCTGCCCGGCCAGGAAGAACTGCCCGAAGGAGGCCTTGCCGTCCACCAGGTGCGGATCGTTCGCCATGAAGAAGCGGACCCCGCGCTGCCACAGGAAGACCAGCGCCGAGAAGGCGGTCGCCCAGGTCCGGGCCCGGCGCCGGTAGCTGCCGTCGACGTGCATGAAGAGGTCGAAGGCCACCGAGCGGTGCTCGACCTCCTCGGCCCCGTGCCAGCGCAGCAGGTCCAGCATGCTGGGGTCGGCGCCCCGCCGGTCCAGGGCCTCGGCGTTCAGCACCCAGTCGCCGAGGAACGCCGTGTAGTGCTCGATCGCCGCGATCATCGCGACCCGCTCCATCAGCCACCAGTGCCGCGCCCTGCCGGGCGGCAGGGTCCGGTCGCCGAGCAGCTTCTCGAAGAGCCAGTCCACCTGCGCGGTGTACGGGGTCGGGTCCAGCCCCAGCCGCTTCAGATGCGGCAGCACGTCGTCGTGGGCGGCGGCGTGCATGGCCTCCTGTCCGATGAAGCCGACGACGTCCGCGCGCAGTTGCTCGTCCTCGATGTACGGGAGCACCTGCTTGTAGACGTGTACGAACCACCGCTCACCCGCCGGGAGCAGCAGGTGCAGCACATTGATCATGTGCCCGGCGAAGGGATCGCCGGGCAGCCAGTGGAGCGGGGTGTCCTCCCAGCCGAAGGACACGTTCCGGGGCTTCAGGTCTATGTGTTCCGACGCCACGGGGGCGGGCGCGAGCGGCCTATTAGACATGGCGTCAATGTACTGAGGGGTAGGGGCGAGGAAAACCCCTCTGCACCCACCATTTGCGCATACGGCCTGGCCGCACGCCGATTAGCGCAGGACCCCCGCCTTCGACCCGTCCGTGAGCTTGCCCGACAGATCGACCTGCGCACCGGCCGGCGCCTTGACCGCCAGCCGGTTGCCGTTCGCCGAACCGCTCACCCCGCCGCCCGACACCGACAGCGAGGCGAACTGCGCACTGCCCGCAGCCAGTACGTACCACTGGCCCGCCCGCGACTTCCACAGCACGCCCGCCAGCACCCGCGGCTCCCGGGGCCCGCACGCCGGGGACCCCTCCGCGGTGGCCGCCTGCGCCGCCACCGGGGTGCCCGGGGCCAGGAACTGCGCCTGCACCCGGTCCGCCGCGCCCTGCCAGGTCTCGGCGCGCGTACAGAGCCAGGTCGCCGTCCCGTCGCCCTCCGGCAGCGGCTGCCTCGCGTAGGTCCAGGCGTTGACCGTACGGACCCCGTGCGAGCGGACCGAGGGCAGCAGGCACGCGATCCGCGACCAGTCACCGAGCTCCGCGGCCTCCGCGACGTCGCGCTCGGCGCCCGGCGCGCCCGAGGTCAGCCGGGCCGGGGTCAGCTCACCGAGGTCGGTGATCAGCCGGGTGGTCCCGTCGCCGCTCAGGGACAGGGCGTTCCAGCTCGTGCAGTTGCCCGCCGGTGCCGGGCCCGGCACCGGCGGGGTCACCCCGTCCGGGGCCGGCTTCAGCGTCGTCGCCGGGTCGCCGGGCTTGAGCAGGTCCCGCAGGGCCACACCCGTGACCCAGGGCGCGGTGAGGTAGCGGACGTTGCCGTCGACCCGGCTGAGGACCAGCGCGGTGGCGGTGTCCGCCGAGGCGCCGTCGGTCCGGGCGAAGTCGAGGGCGGCGCCGGTGGTCCCGGTGCGCGGTTCGGCGTAGCGGACCACGCGCAGGCCGTCGTGCAGCAGGACCACGACGGCCTGGTCGACGGCGCCCGCGAACAGCAGCTGCGCCGGTCCCATCGGCGGCCCGGCTGGGGTCCCCGGGGTGGCCGAGACCACCACGGACGCGCCGGGCCGGGCCCAGACGGACAGCGCCCGGCGCAGCAGCGCGGCGTCGTCGGCGCGGTCACCGCGGGCGGGCCAAGTGGAGAAACCCGTACGGGAGGACGTACGCCACAGCGTGGGCGCGGCGCGGACCAGCTTCCCGGGGTCCAGGGCCTGCTCGGCCGCGGCGTTGCGGGAGTACAGCGGGGCGGCGGCGCCGTCCGAACCCCAGCCCCCGCCGGGCAGCGCGAGCAGCGCCCCGCACACGGCGAGCGCGGCGGCCGCGGCCAGGGCGGCGCGCGTGAGACGGCGCCGGCGCAGCAGGTCGGTGGGCCGGGCCTGGAGCACGCACGGGTCGAACTCGGGGGAGGCGAACAGGGCGTCGTTCGCCGGATCCCCGGAGCCGGCCACCGCGGCGGCCGGGTCCGGGATCCCGGCCTCGTCGAGTACCCGCAGCACCTCCGGCTCGGGCAGCCGCTCCAGGGCCCGCAGCACGCAGGCGGCCCGGCCGGCCCCGTCGAGGGTGGCCAGCCACTGGTCGAGGGCGAGCTCCTCGGCCCCGCCCGAGCGGGGGAACAGCCGCAGCCCCCAGACCTGGGGGAGCACCGGCGGGAGCTGCGCGCGCCGGGGCAACGCCCGGAAGGTCAGCGGAATCCCCGCTTCCAGGGCGGCGCGCAGCACGCGCAGCCGGACGTACGCGTACCCGGAGTCGTCCGCGCCGGCCCGCTGCCCCGGAACCCCGCCCTGCACGGCCGCCACGGCCGCCGCCGCGTCCCGCCGGCCGCGCGGCAGTGCCCGCTGGACCAGCGAGTGGGCGGTGAGCACCCGCCTCTTGCGGCCGAGGGCGGGCGGCAGCACCAGATAGGCGAGCCGCACCAGCCGCGGGTAGTGCTCGACGATGGCGGCCTCGGCCTGCTCGACGTCCGGCGGCACGGGAGAAACGGGAGGCAGGGAGCGGGTGGCGGTATCCGGCGCAGTCACGTTCAGCAGAACGAGCGAATGGTCGGATGGTCACCCGCCTCCCTATCGCTCGTTCAGGTCAATCTCGGGGCGCTCAGGCCACCAGACGGGCGCGCAGCGCCTCGACCGTCTCGTCGGAGACGACGAGCCCCTCGCGCACGTACTTCTCCATGGAGCCGTAGCGCGTCTCGACCTCGTCCAGCGCGGCCTCCAGGTAGGAGGGGAAGACGCCGATCAGCGCGAGCGCGATGTCCGGGTCGCCGCCGGCCACCGTGAAGCCCTCGATCATCGGGGCGAAGGCCTGCTTGACCGCCGGGTTGACGGAGAGGTACTCGGCCATCAGCGTCTCGTCGTCCGCGCCGAGCAGCGACAGGATGACCGTCGCGCCCCAGCCGGTGCGGTCCTTCCCGGCCGTGCAGTGGAACAGCAGCGGGCCCGACCCGGAGTCGGCGGCCTCGGTGAGCAGCATCCGGTACGCGGCCTGCGCGGAGCCGGAGTTCACGAACGACCGGTAGGTGTCGGCGAACAGCGCCTGCGCCCGGCCGCCGCCCAGGTGCTTCTCGGCCATCGCCGGATCGGACAGCAGGTCCTTCAGCTGCACCGCGGCGGGCACCTTGCCGGCGCTCAGCTTGTCCGCGAGGACGTCGGCGACCAGCATCCGGGCGCCGGCGGGTATCCGGTCGGGGTGGTCGGCGCGCTCGGCGCCGGTGCGGAAGTCGATGACGGTACGCACGCCCAGTGCGGCCACCGCCGGGTCGGCGTCGAGGTCGAGCCGGTCGAGCTGGCCGGAGCGCAGGACCACGCCGGGACGGACGGTGCGGCCGCCGGGGAGCGGGGTGCCTCCGAGGTCGCGGAGATTGGCGACGGTGGTGGAGGGGGTGGCGGTCATCGTGGCGGCTCCAGCGGTGTGCGCGGTACTCGGGTCGTGCGACAGTCGCGTCGCATTATGCGGCGATTCCTGCAATTTTCTGATGTTTCGCACCGGAAAGACAATCGATGGCCAGCGAGACCCCGATGCCGACGCCGAGCGCAGCCAGATGTCCGGCGTCCGTGAAGGTCCGCCCCCGCTTGACCACCGGCGCCGCCGCGAGCAGCAACACCCCCGCCCGGGCGGCCGTACGGACCGCCCCGCGCGGAAGGGCCGAGGTCAGCGCGCCGAGCACGGCGTTGAATCCGTAGCTCGTGCCCACGTCCAGGGCGCGTCGGGTCTGCGGATCGGCGGTCCTGCGCAGGGCGCCGAACACGAGGAGGGTCGCCGTGGTGTGCCCGAACAGGAACACCGCGGCCGTCCACCAGGCGCCGTACGCGTACTCGGCGTATCCGAGGACCGCGACCAGCAGCAGCGCGTAGGGCAGGGGCATCGGCTCCTCGACGACGAAGGCGCTGCTCAGCAGCGTCTCCCAGCGCCCGGCGGCGAGATTGTCGACATTCGTCGAGCATGCGCGGAGCAGTTGCTCCCGCTCGGCCGCTCCCATCCGCTCCAGGGCGTACGCCCCGAGCTGGACCCCGCCGGCGTACACCGCTCCCAGTGGAATTGGATTCACCCGTCCATGATCGGATACGGCCCCCTGGCGGGCATCACCGGGCCCCGTGCGAACATGTCCCGGCCATGTTCGAACATTCCGCGCCGATGCGCGTCACGCGGGCCGCGGTATTCGCGGCGATGTGCGTCGCTTTGGGTGCGGTGGGGCATTCGTACATGTCCGGTACGGATATTCCCCTTGCAGGGCTGCTGGGTGCTTTCGGGGCGACCGGCGGGTTCGCCTGGCTCGCCGCCCGCAGGCGCCGGGGGCCGGTGGGGATCACCGCGACACTGCTCGCCGTACAAGGGGTGCTGCACCTCGTCTTCTCGGAGAGCCGGCCGGCCGGGCGCGCGCCCGCGCACCACCACATGCCAGGCATGGACATGGGCATGGACATGGGCGCGGACATGGGTGCGGAGATGGGTGTCGCAACCTCCGGCATGGCAGACATGGCAGACATGGCCGGCATGGCCGGTCACGGCGGTCTCGGGATGATCGCCGCACACGTGCTCGCCGGGCTGCTCTGCGCCGCATGGCTGGCGCGGGGCGAGGCCGCCGTCTTCCGGCTGGCCCGCGTACTGGGAGCCGCCGCGCTGCACGCCGCCCGGCCGCTGTCCCGTGCGCTCGCCCTCGTACGGGCACGGGCGGCCGCCCGGCCGGCCCCGCCCGCCTTCTGGGCCCCGTACGAACGGCCGCGCCGCCTGCGCGGGGCCGTGCACGCGCATGCCGTGGTCCGGCGGGGGCCGCCGGCGTACGGAGCGTTCCGCGTCACGGCCCCCGGCCGTCCTGCCTGCGCCTGAGTGGCGAACGGCGAGACCTGGGGCCGGTTTCCCCATGTCTTCGCCAACACCTAGGACCAACATGTCCCTTGACGAGGTTCAGGACGTCCGCACCCCGGACGCCGACCCGACCGCCGCAGCCGACCCAGCCGCCCCCGCCACCCCGGCCGACAGTGCGAAGGGCCGCGGCGGCAGCTGGGCCGCCGTGCGGCCGCTGCTCCTGCGCATGCACTTCTACGCGGGTCTGCTGATCGCTCCGCTGCTGTTCCTCGCCGCCGCCACCGGGCTGCTCTACGCCGCCTCCTGGCAGGCCGAGAAGATCATCTACGCCGACGAACTGACCGTCGCCCACGTCGGCGAGAGCGTCCTGCCGCTCAGCGCCCAGGTCGAGGCCGCCAAGGGCGCCGCGCCCGAGGGCAAGGTCGTGTCGGTGTGGCCGGCTCCCGACGAGGAGGCCACCACCCGGGTGATCATGGAGAGTGCGGGGCTCCCGGAGGGCGAGACCCTCACCGTGTTCGTCGACCCGTATACGGCCGACGTGCGCGGGCAGCTCACCACCTCCGGCGACGCGCTGCCGCTGCGGGCCTGGCTGAGCGAGTTCCACGCCAGCCTCCAGCTCGGGGAGTTCGGCCGGAACTACAGCGAGCTCGCCGCGAGCTGGATGTGGGTGGTGGCGCTCGGCGGACTCGCCCTGTGGATCGGCCGCCGCCGCAAGCGCACGTCTCAGCTCGTCCTCCCGGACCGCAAGGCCACCGGCCGCCGCCGGACCCTGTCCTGGCACGGGGCCGTCGGCCTCTGGTCCGTCGCCGGACTCGTCGTACTCTCCGCGACCGGCCTGACCTGGTCGAAGTACGCCGGCGAGAACATCGGGCAGCTCCAGGACAGCCTCGGCGGGGCCACCCCCGCCGTCTCCGCCAAGCTGAAGCCCGGTGCGGGCGCCGACGGGGCCGACGAGCACGCCGGGCACACCATGGCCCCCGGCGAGGAGATGCCCGCGGCCCCGGCCGCCGTCGACGTCGGCATCGACAAGGCCGTGGCCGCCGCCCGGGCGGCCGGTGCCACCGAGGAGCTCCGCGTGACCCTGCCCGCCAAGGGCAAGGGGTACGTGATCAAGGAGCAGGACAAGCAGGTGCCGGTGCACCTGGACGCGGTCTCCGTCGACCCCGCGGACGGCCGGGTCATGGACGAACTGCGCTTCACCGACTACCCGCTGCTCGCCAAGATGACGCGCTTCGGCATCGACCTGCACATGGGCAAGACCTTCGGGATCGTCAACCAGCTCGCGCTGGCCGCGCTCGCCCTCGCCGTGATGTTCCTGGTCTTCTGGGGCTACCGGATGTGGTGGCTGCGCCGGCCGACGAAGGACGTCAAGCTGTCCGTCGGCCGCGCCCAGCCGCGCGGTGCCTGGCGCAAGCTGCCGGTGACCGTACTGCTGCCGCTGGCCGCGGTGACCGCCGTCTTCGGGTGGTTCATCCCGCTGCTCGGGATCAGCCTGGTCGCCTTCCTCGCGGTCGACGTGCTGCTGGGCTTCGTCGCGGGCCGCCGCGCCGCCAGGGCCGCGTAGTCCCGTATGGCTCCGCGTAGTCCCGCGTAGTTCTCCGCGCAAGCCGGTGGGCCCGTACTCGCTTCCACGAGTACGGGCCCACCGCGCGCTTGCGCTCAACCGGCCCGTCAGGGGGCGTACTTGTAGCCCACCCGGCGGACCGTCCGGATCGCGCCGCGGTGCGCCGCGCCCAGCTTGCGGCGCAGGCGGGCGATGTGGACGTCCACGGTCCGGCCGTCACCGACGTGGCCGTAGCCCCAGACGGTGGTGACCAGCTGGTCCCGGCTGTGCACCCGGTGCGGGTGCTTCACCAGATGGGCCAGCAGCTCGAACTCCAGGTACGTCAGGTCGAGCGTCCGGCCGTCGACCTCGGCCGTGCGCTGCGCGGCGTCGATGCGGACGAGGGCGTCGCCGGTGGCGGCCGGGGCGCCCGGGGCGGGCAACGGTGCGGCCACGGCCTGCGGGGCGAAGGCGATCGGCGGCTGCTGGTCGGCCGGTACGAGGACCAGGTAGCCGACCATCGGAGGCTGGCCCGGCAGCGCCGGGAGGGTGTGCTGGGGTGCGGGCAGCCAGGTGGCCCCGGGCGGGAGCAGGTCCACGACTCGGGCCACTTCGTCTCGGTCCACGGAACGCAGGCGGTGGCGCGGACTGGGCGGATGGGTCAGGGAAGCGGTCGCAGCGGAGGCGGCGGAGGTGAGGGAGCGGGTGTTCGCCATGAGTGGTCAGCTCTTTCACGCGGAGTGGTCGGCAGGAGACGTGCGTACGTCATCGATGTCGTACCGCGCAGACCGAAGGCCTCGGGCAAGGTCAGAAGGGTGATCCCGGAGGCTTTAGAGGGCCGGCGCGTTCTTCGCGCGGCAACACTCCCGGTCGAAATCGTGCGCCTGACGGGACGGCCAGAACGGCTCGAGGTCGCTGCGACCTGACGAGGTGTGCGAATGGCTGGCCATGGCCCCATTCAAGCAGATGTCATGTCTCCGAGGCAGACCTTGTCTCACGTCGTGGATCGCAATCTCATATTCCGACCCCATGGCCCGACCAATCCGGGACAAAAAGCAACTCCTCAGTCGAGGTGCAGCTTTTCCCAGGCCGGTCCGACGTCCCAGCCCTTCTCCTGACGGGCCCAGCGCGCCATGACCTCCACCACCTCGGCCGCAGCGGGCAGATACGCCTGGAAGTGCCGGTCCGCGGAACCGTCCCGGTGCTCCAGCTGGTAGTCCTCGCCCTCGTCGTGCCACACCTGTATGTACACGTCCGGGTCCTCGACGAACCGCTCGACGATGACGAAGCGGTCCCCGTCCGCGCCGATGCGCTCCACGAGTTCGGACAACGTGCCGAGCGCGGGCCGCTCGTAGGACTCGCCGCGCTCCGTCTGGATCTTGATCGCCAACATGGACCACACCGTGCCACACGGCACTGACAACGCCCGCCGGTCCACGGGGGACCGGCGGGCGTCGTCGATGCTTCGAGGGGTGCGGCGCGGGTACTAGACCAGGCCGTCCTTCTCCAGGCCGGCGCAGCAGGTGTCCGTGATGAGGCGGGTCACCACGTACGGGTCCACGTTCGCGTTCGGACGGCGGTCCTCGATGTAGCCCTTGCCGTCCTTCTCCACCTGCCACGGGATGCGGACCGACGCGCCGCGGTCCGAGACGCCGTAGCTGAACTCGTTCCACGGGGCCGTCTCGTGCAGACCCGTCAGACGCTCGTCGATGCCCGCGCCGTAGTTCTTCACGTGGTCCATCGGCTTGCTGCCCTCGCCCAGCGCCTCGCACGCGGAGATGATCGCGCGGTAGTCCTCGCGCATCGCCTTCGTGGAGAAGTTGGTGTGCGCGCCCGCGCCGTTCCAGTCGCCCTTCACCGGCTTCGGGTTCAGCGTCGCGGAGACGTTGAAGTCCTCGGCGGTGCGGTAGAGCAGCCAGCGCGCGATCCACAGCTGGTCGGAGACCTCCAGCGGACCGACGGGGCCGACCTGGAACTCCCACTGGCCGGGCATGACCTCGGCGTTGATGCCGGAGATGCTCAGGCCCGCCGCGAGGCAGTGGTCCAGGTGCTTCTCGACGATCTCACGGCCGAAGATCTCGTCCGAGCCGACGCCGCAGTAGTAGCCGCCCTGCGCGGCCGGGAAGCCGTTGACCGGGAAGCCGAGCGGACGCGTGCCGTCGAAGAAGGTGTACTCCTGCTCGATGCCGAAGATCGGCTCCTGCGCGGCGAACTTCTCGGCGACCGGACGCAGCAGCGCGCGGGTGTTCGACTCGTGCGGGGTCATGTCGATGTTCAGGACCTCGCACAGGACGAGGAGGTTGTCGCCCCCGCGGATCGGGTCCGGGCAGGAGAAGACCGGGTTGAGCACGCGGTCGGAAGCGTGACCCTCGGCCTGGTTGGTGCTCGATCCGTCGAAGCCCCAGATCGGCAGCGCGTCGCCGTCGCCGAGGATCCTCGTCTTGGAGCGAAGCTTCGCCGTCGGCTCGGTGCCGTCGATCCAGATGTACTCAGCCTTGTAGCTCACGGGCCCCATCCTCAGACTCTGCGGGTGCTGCTGGTCGCTGCTTCATCGCTGCGGTGATGACCGCAGCGTGCCCGCCCGCGATTTCTCTTCCGTTGCCCGTGTGTGAACCCCGTGTTACCGAGGTTTACGCCGCAGGTCGGGTGGGCTGTGCGGAGTGGCAGCGGGTTGATGACGGAACGCCCGTCCGGGTGGGGCAGACTGACCGTGTGAGCATTTCGTCTGATTTGAACCCTGTTGGAGACCCCGGCCCCGGCCACCCCGAAGAGCCCCGCCCCAGGGTGGGGCTGCTGGGAACCGGCCCCTGGGCGCACCGCACCCACGCCCCCGCCCTCGCCGCGCACGCCGGTTCCGAGTTCGCCGGCGTGTGGGGCCGCCGGCCCGAAGCCGCGGCCGAGCTGGCGGGCGCGTACGGCGTGAAGGTGTACGAAGACCCCGACGAGCTGTTCGCCGAGTGTGACGCCGTGGCCTTCTCCCTGCCGCCCGACGTACAGGCCCCGCTCGCCGTGCGCGCGGCCGCCGCCGGCTGCCACCTGCTGCTCGACAAGCCCGTCGCGACGACCGCGGCCGACGCCCGCGCCGTGGCCGACGCGGTGGCCCGCCACGACGTCGCCTCCATCGTCTTCCTCACCCTGCGCTTCGCCGAGCCCACCGCGGGCTGGGTCACGGAGCAGGCCGGGCGCACGGGCTGGTTCACCGCGGCCGCGCACTGGCTCGGCGCCGTCTTCCCGCCCGACGGCACGCCCAGCGCGTACGCCGACTCGCCCTGGCGCAGGGCCAAGGGCGGGCTGTGGGACGTCGGCCCGCACGCGCTCTCCGTCCTGATCCCGATCCTCGGCGAGGTCACCGAGGTCAGCGCCACCCGGGGCCCCTCCGACGTGGTCCAGCTGGCCCTGCGGCACGCCTCCGGCGCCGCCAGCACCGCCGTGCTCAGCCTGGGCGCGCCGCGCGCGGCCGCCGGGGTGGGGCTGGAACTGCGCGGCACCGAGGGCGTGTACGAGCTGCCCGGCTGGAGCGACGTACCCGGCGCCTACGGGCGCGCCCTGGACGCGCTGCTCACCGCGGCCCGGACGGGCGTCCCGGATCCGCGCGGGGCGGAGTTCGGGGCCCGGCTGACGGAGCTCCTGGCGGAGGCGGAAGCGCAGCTCCCGACTACTTGATCACGGCGTTCGCCACGATGATGGCAAGGCCGATCGTGGCGTCGGCCAGGCCGATGAGCAGCGCGGAGCGGAGCCGGTAGCCGACCCGGATCGCCACAACGGACCCCCAGGCGAACAACAGCGCGGTGTTCAGGCCGAGCCCGACGGCGGTCACCCCGTGGGAGTCCCAGCCGGTGAGCCCCGCGAGGAGCAGCAGCAGGACGGTGGGAAGAGTGGCCGCGATCATCGGCCACTCTTCCCGCAGCGCCCGCGCCAGCTGCGCCCACCGGTGCCCTACGGAACCCTGCTGGTGGGTCGCCATGTGGTGCGAGTAGCCGTGCGCGAGCGCGGCGGTGGCCGCGGTCACGAGCACCCAGCTGGCGTCGTAGTAAGGGGTGTAGTCCCCACCCTTCTGATCCAGCGCGGCCAGCAGCCCGGCGGCAAGCACGGTCCCGTACACCCCACCGAACATCCAGTCGACCCCGCGGCGGGGCGGGGCGAAGGCCGGGCCGCCGGGGCTTGCCGCCTGCGGCTGCGCCTGCGGCTGCTGTTGCTCGTTCACGACGGGTCCTTTGGTGCGATACGTCCCTCTTTGGTGCTGGGGTCACCCTACGGGGTGGGGGTTCGGGGGAGGGGGTGCGGTTCCACCGGGGGCGGGGTCTTTCCGCTGGGGCGGGGCCTTCATCCCCTTTCGCGCCACCGCTCCGGGGTGGTGACTGCCCGCCAACCCCCGGGCGATCAGGTAGGCCGGTCGGGACGCCGGGATGCGCCCCGGCTGGTTCCGATGCAGCTTGTAGTTAGTCCGTCGCATTCGGCGGTGGACGGGTCGCCGACCACTACGCCGGGCGTCCGTCGCTCGCCTCTCTGAATCCCCCCTACCTGAAAGGCGTCACCATGCCCATGCTCCTCATCCAGGGTGTCTACCGGATCGCCGGGACGCGCCCGGACGGAGACACAGTCCGCTTCGTCCCGAACGACCCCACCGAGTGGGACTTGGTGCCAGGCCCCAATCAGGTGGACCGCAACGCCACCGGCGGTGCGAACCTCCGCCTGGAGGCGATCGACACGCTGGAGACCCACTACCGGCCCCCGACCGGTGGTGCGGAGCTGCACCAGCCGCCGCCGTTCGCCGACGAGGCCGCCGCCGAGCTGCTGAAGTTCCTGGGTTTCCAGCCCGTGCAACACAACCCGGACGGGACCATCAAGGCGCCCACCACCCCGCCCGAGACGCCCGGGTTCATCCTGACCCGGGGCGCGGACAAGTTCGGCCGCTGTGTGGCCCTGGCCGGACGCGGCGCGGGCCCGGCGGCCAGCGGTACACAGGTCCAGGTCACCACGGCGATGCTCCAGCAGACCGCCAACCACCACATGCTCGCCACCGGCATGGCCTTCCCGACGTACTACCGCAGCCTCTTCCCCGAGCTGCGCACCGAGCTGACCGCGGTCGTCAAGACCGCCCGGCAGGGCAACCTCGGAGTGTGGTCGGTGGACAAGACGAACTCGGGGGCGGAGGTCGTCGCACCGCCGGTGATCAGCCCCGATGTCGTACTGCCCAAGCTCTTCCGCCGGCTGGCCGAGTACATCGTCCTCAACGACGGCGATCCGGACCTCTCCGGGTTCCGCGCGTTCCTGTCGCAGAAGGCCGACAAGTTCACCATCATCTCCACCACCCACTTCTCCACCGGCCTCGACCTGGTCGTCGATGTCAACACGACCAAGGTCAAGATGACCGAGCCTCCCGAGAACCTGCTCTTCGACGAGGGCTGAGGGAGACGGCCATGCTGCGGCCCTGGACCGGGTGAGCTGATCCCTGTTCGGGGCGCTCGCGGTGCGGGGTGGCTCCGGGGTTGGCGGGAGCCCCTCAGGCGGAATCAGAGATCTGTATGGGGGTTTCCCGTCAGTCTCATCGTCTCTCCGTGGCGGGCCGGTCCCTCAAGGGCGCTCCCTACGGTCGCGTCGCTTCGCGATGGCCTTCGGCCACCCTTGACCGACCGTCCCGCCACGGACATACGAAGACTGTCGGGAAACCCCCAAAGGAACGGGCCGGTCCGAGCCTTCAAGCACGGGCCGAGCGGGGACGGACGGGCGGGTGCCGGCGGCCCAGTTTCCGAGGCGGCCCCATCTCCGCCGATTCCGGGGTCGGGGAGTCGGGGGCGCGTCAGATCGCTACGCGCTTCGCACGTCTCAGCGTCCGACGGCCGTCCGGGGCCGGACATAAGCCGCCACAGCCCTTGGGTGCTCCTCGAAGACGGCGTCTGGCGGCTGTCTGGGGAATTGCAGGCGTCAGACAGCGGCTATGGCGAGCTGTGCTCGGGTCAGGGAAGGTGGCCGGTCGAAAAGGCCGTCCGGTTGCCCCAATTGCACCCGTCTGTCCTCGCATTGTGGTGACGAGGTCGTTCTGATGGGGGTAGAGCTCGGCTGAGGTGAGGAATCGCCCCTCCGGGCCCGGACGGGGGTCACAGTGAGAACGGAGTCTTTAGCATCGGGGTATGCCTCAGCTCCAGCTGCTCCGCTTCGACCATGCCCCGGCGCTTCTTGAATTCGAGCAAGAGAACCGGACCTACTTCGCTGCGTCGGTACCCGACCGTGGCGATCACTACTTCGCTCATTTCGACGCGCGGCACCAGGCGCTGATGGCCGAGCAGGCGGCGGGGCTGTGCTTCTTCCATGTACTGGTGGGCAGCAGTGGTGAGGTACTGGGAAGGGTCAACCTCATCGATGTGGAGGACGGTTCGGCCGAACTCGGGTACAGGATCGCCGAACAGGCCGCAGGGCGGGGGCTGGCCACCGCTGCCGTTCGTGAGGCCTGCGCCTTGGCTGCCGCCGAGTACGGCCTGACCACGCTGCGAGCCGTCACGACGCTCGACAACCCCGGTTCGCGGACCGTACTGGCCCGCGCAGGATTCGTCCCCACCGGCGAGATCGAAATCGACGGCCGCCCGGGCCTCACCTTTGTGCGGAAGCAGCCGCATGACAGCAGGGTACCGAATGGCCTTGGGCAGCTTATGTCCAGCCCCAGACGGGTCGCAGACGCTGAGAGATGAGGAGCGCGTAGCGATTTGACGCGTGCACCCCGTCTGGCCGGTCGCCAGCTCGGTCTGGCCGCCGTGTGGTGGAGCTTTGGCCGCCCCAGACCCCGGATCTGATGGAGATGGGCCCGCTCCTGGGGATCTGCCCGCCGAACCCCGCCCGCCCATCTCCGATCTCCCCGTCCCTGAAAAGAACGCCCGGCCCGTTCCTTTGGGGGTTTCCCGTCGGTCTTCGTATGTCCGTGGCGGGACGGTCGGTCAAGGGTGGCCGAAGGCCATCGCGTAGCGACGCGACCGTAGGGAGCGCCCTTGAGGGACCGGCCCGACACGGAGAGACGATGAGACTGACGGGAAATCCCCAAACCTTCTCTGATGCTGGTCGAGGGGCTCCCGCCCACCCCGAAGCCGCCCCTGCACGTTCCTATTCCGCCCCGCCAACACCCCGCACCCCGCAGCCCGAAGCCCGTCCCGCCCCCTCCCCTTACGCCGCCCCCGCCCCCACCACCCCCGCCAGTGCCTCCAAGGCGCGGGTGAATGCCGCGTTCGGTGGGGACGCGTAGCCGATGATCAGGCCTTCGCGGGGTGGGGTGGGGGAGGCCGGGTGGTGGTAGGAGGAGAGGCCGTCCAGGGCGAGGCCTGCCGCTTGGGCCGATGCGAGGGTGGGGGCTTCATGGCCCGGGGGGAGTTCCAGGACCGCGTGCAGGCCCGCCGAGATGCCCGTCACGCGGATGTGCGGGGCGCGGGTCGACAGTACGGAGACCAGTCGGTCGCGGCGGTCGCGGTAGCGCAGGCGCATCCGGCGGACGTGGCGGTCGTACGCGCCGCATTCGATGAAGTCCGCCAGTGCCAGCTGGTCCAGCGTGCTCGCCCAGGATTCCCGCAGGCCCTTCGCCGCCAGGACCCGGTCGATCAGGTGGTCCGGGAGGACCAGCCAGCCGAGGCGCAGCGCGGGGGAGAGGCTCTTGCTGAGCGAGCCCGCGTACACCACGTGCTCGGGGGCCAGTCCCTGGAGGGCGCCGACCGGTTTGCGGTCGTAGCGGAACTCCCCGTCGTAGTCGTCCTCCACGATCACGCCGCCGGTGCCACGGGCCCACTCCACGGCCGCGGCGCGCCGCGCGGGCAGCAGGCGGGCGCCGGTGGGGAACTGGTGCGCCGGTGTGAGGAGCAACGTGCGGGTCCGGGAGGGGAGTCCCTCCCCCAGCCGGGCGCCGTCCTCGTCCACCGGGACGGGGTGCGGGCGGACCCCGGCCGCGTCGAGGATGCCGTGGTGGAAGGGGAGTCCGTACGCCTCGACGGCCCAGTCCAGGGGGCGGACCGAGGCCAGCAGGCGCAGGCCGTTGGCGAAGCCGGAGCAGATCACGATGTTCTCCGGGCCGGTACGTACGCCCCGCGCCCGGGAGAGATAGCCGGCCAGGGCCCGCCGCAGCTCGGGGCGGCCCCGCGGATCGCCCGGCCCGAAGGCCTCGGTGGGCGCCTCGGCCAGGGCCCGTCGGGCGCTGGCGGCCCACGGGCCCCGCGGGAAGGAGGCGGGGTCGGGCTTGCCCTGGAGCAGGTCGTGGCGGGGGCCCGTGGGCGCGGGCGCGGTCGTCGCGGCCGGCGGGCCGGCGGCGGCGACGCCCTCGGCGACCCGGGTGCCGGAACCCTGGCGGGCGGTGAACCAGCCCTCCGCGACCAGCTCGGCATACGCGTCGGCGACGGCGTTGCGGGCCAGCCCGAGGTCGGCGGCGAGCGTCCGGTACGGCGGCAGGCGCGTCCCGCCGGCCAGTCGCCCGCTGCGCACGGCGCTGCGCAGGGCCTGGGCGAGGGCGGTCCGCCGGGCGCCTTCGGGGGGAAGGTCCAGGTGCAGGTCAGCGCCGACGCCGACGCCGACGCCGACGCCGACGCCGACGCCGACGCCGACGCCGACGCCGGTGTCGGTGTCGGAGGGGGAGGTCGAGTTCGAGTGGGAGTCGGGGGCCTTCATGCGCCCGGCTCCGGCGTGAAGACGGTGTGGGTGGCCGTCAGGAAGCGGCGGACGGTGTCCCGTTCGGCGGGGTCGAAGGAGTCCAGCACCCGCAGCACCCCGTCGATCAGCGGACCGAAGAACTCCCGGCCCAGGCGGATCGCCTCCGGCTCCACGCGCAGCAGGATCCGGCGCCGGTCGCGGTCGTCGCGGATCCGGGCCACGTGGCCGAGCCGTTCCAGCCGGTCGATCACGGCGGTGGTGCCCGCCGAGCCCTGCCCGAGCCGGGCGCCGAGCAGGCCCGCCGTGGCCGGTTCGCCGGCGCGGGCCGCGTCCAGCAGGCAGATCAGGGCCCGTACGTCGGTGGGGTGCATGCCGTTGCGTGCGGCGAACTCCGCCTGGCGCAGGCCGAACTCGACGCTCACCGCCCGTAGGAGGTGCACCAGTTCCAGGTTCTCGGGTTCCGGGTTCTCGGGTTGCTGGTCGTCGGGTTGCCGGTTTTCGTCCATGTTGCTCCCGCCTAGTATCTCGCTGAGCGAGATTATCGCCTGGCGAGACACTGGAGCGGTTCATGTTCTCTGCGTCTTCCTTCCGTGCCGCCTACGACGAGGCGCTCGGCCAGTGGCCCGGGCCACCCGTCGAAGCCGTCGACCTGCCCACCCCGTACGGGGTCACCCGCGTCAACAGCCGTGGCCCGGCCGGGGCCCCGCCGCTCGTGCTGCTGCCCGGCGGCGGGGCCACCTCCACCGTGTGGGGCGCATGCGCGGCCGCCGGGCTCGCCCGCAGCCACCGGGTGCACGCCGTGGACCTGGTGGGCGACCCCGGGCTCAGTGCGCCGGAGCCGGGGCGGGCGATACGGACCACCGGGGACCTCGTCGGCTGGCTCGACGCGGTCCTCGACGGGCTCGGCCCGCTCGGCCCGCATGGCCCGCTCGGCCCGCTCGGCCCGCACGGGCCGGTCGCCCTCGGCGGGCACTCGTACGGGGCCTGGATCGCCGCCCACTACGCCGCCGCGCGTCCCGCCCGGCTCGGCCGCCTCGTGCTGCTCGACCCGACCCAGGTCTTCGCCGGGCTGCGCCCCGGCTATGTGCTGCGCGCCCTGCCCATGCTCGCGCGGCCCACCCCGCGGCGGATCCGCTCTTTCCTCGCCTGGGAGACCGGCGGGGCGGCGCTCGATCCGGCCTGGCTTCGGCTCCAGGACGCGAGCGCCGGTTTCCCCGCCGTCCGGCCGGTCACCGGGCCGCGCCCGGACCTGGCCCGGCTCGCGGAGCTGCCGGGAGCGCGGGTCGAGATCCTGTTCGCCGGGCGTGCCCGCTGCCACGACGCGGACCGCGCGGCCCGGGCCGCGCGCGAGGCGCTGCCGGGTGCGCGTGTCGACGTACTGCCCGGCGTCTCGCACCACGCGCTGCCGCTGACCGCGGCCGCGGAGATCGCCCGCCTCCTCGCCCCTGCTTAGGCCTTGCGCGACAGGGCCTCGCGCACGGCCTCCTCGGAGCGGGCGACCACGGCCGTGCCGTCCTCGGCGGTGATGATCGGGCGCTGGATCAGCTTCGGGTGCGCGGACAGGTGGGCGATCCAGAGGGCCCGGGCCTCCTCGGTCTCCTCGCGCGGCAGGTCCCGTACCCCGGTCTCCTTGGCGAGCGGGTCCGACGTACGCGTGATGTCCCACGGCTCCAGCCCGAGCCGGCCGAGCACCTCGCGGATCTCGTCCTCGGAGGGCACGTCCTCCAGGTAGCGGCGCACGGTGTAGTCGGCGCCCTCCGCGTCGAGCAGGGTCAGTGCGCCACGGCACTTGGAACAGGCGGGATTGATCCAGATCTCCATGGCGCCAAGCCTATCCAGGGCCTGTCCGGGGCCTGTCCGGCCAGGGCTTTTGTCAGTGGTCCCCGGTAAAATCGAGGGAGAACGACAGGACGCCAACTACCGTTTGGGAGGCTGTAGATGGCCACTGCCACCACCATCCAGCACGTCAAGAAGAAGCCGCTGCCGGCGGGCCTGCCCCGCGAGTGGTACGAGAGCCACAACCGCCGCCTGAAGGCCATGCGGCTGGCGATATCCCTGCTCGACTCGGGGACGTATGACGCTCGGCGCGCCACCAACCGGAAGATCCGGACGATGGCCGTCCGGACGGGGATCCACCGGCCGTCCAATGTCACCTGCAAGATGGTGCGCGCGTTCATCAAGGACTCATGAGCGTCATGAGCGTCATGAGAGCCGTGAGTGTCATGAGCGGCATGAGGCGCGTGGAGCAGGCGTAACGGCTCGTCATCGTGTGCCGGGGCCCCGACCGACCGGGAGTGGTCGGGGCGCCCGGTCGTCACGGCGGTGGCGGTCCGTCCAGTGAGAGCAGCAACAGGGCCACGTCGTCGCGCGGACCGCCGTCCGTGAAGGCCGCCAGGTCCCGCCACACCGCATGGACCAGACCCGCCGGGTCCCGGGCCAGTACGGGCACCCGGGCGGCCAGCGGGTAGAAGCGCCCCGCCGCGTCCCGGGCCTCCGTCACCCCGTCGGTGTGCAGCAGCAGCCGGTCCCCGGGCAGCAAGGGGAGCTCCGTCACCGCCGGGGCGGGCCCCGAGAGCCCCAGCCCCAGCGGCGGGCCGGGCTCCACGGCCACCTCCGACACGACGGACCCGCGCAGCCGCAGGGCCGGAGGATGCCCGCACGACACGATTCGTACGAGGTCCAGCCCGGGCGGGAACTCCAGCAGCACCGCCGTCGCGAACAGCTCCGGATGCTCGACGGGGGCGGCTGCCGAGTCCGCCAGCAGCCGACGGTCCAGCCGGGCCGCGACCGCCGCCAGCCCGGCGTCGTCGAGCACCGCCTCGCGGAAGGCCCCCAGCAGCGCGGCCACGGTGGCGACCGCCGCCAGGCCGTGGCCCTGCACGTCCCCGACCAGCGCCCGCACCCCGTACGGCCCGGCCCGTACGTCGTACAGGTCGCCGCCGACCAGGGTGCCGCGCTGCGCCGCCCGGTAGAGGCCCGAGCAGCGCACGCCGCCCACCCGTTCCGGCACAGGCGGGAGCACCGCCAGCTGGGCCGCTTCCGCAACGGTGCGGACGCTGACCAGCTGCGCGTCCCGGCGCCTGCGCACCCAGGCGATCACCACGCTCAGCACCCCGACGGCGGCCACCGTGGCCAGGTCCGTACCCCGGGCGCGCGCGATGCCGAGGTCGGGCACCCCCAGCAGGAGGAGGACGAGACCGGCGAAGACCGCGGTCCCGCCCGCCCCGTACGCGAAGGCCGCCACCGGCGGCAGTCCCGCCAGGAAGAACCCCAGCTCCACATCGCCCGGGGTGAGCGACTGCGCGAGGACCAGCACCACGAGGGCCACCGCGGGCGCGATCCGCGCCCAGCGCGGCGGTGGCTCCCCGCGCAGCCAGCCGGGCTCCCCGCGTCCGCGTCTCACACCTCCACCCTGGTACGGGGGGCGGACCCGCGCACCCCGGACCGGCCCGCCGGGTGGCTCTGCCGGGCGCGTGCCACGACAGTGGTGGCGTGACGGAAGACGATTCCCCGACGCGGGCGCACATCGAGGCGCACGGCGCGGGCGGCGGCTCGCAGAGCGCGGAGATCAGCACGCGGCTCAACTGGCTGCGCGCGGGGGTGCTGGGCGCGAACGACGGGATCATCTCCACCGCGGGCCTGGTGGTCGGCGTGGCCGGGGCCACCACCTCGCGCTCGGCGATCCTGGCGGCGGGTGTCGCGGGGCTGCTGGCGGGCTCGCTGTCGATGGCGGCGGGGGAGTACGTCTCCGTCAGCTCGCAGCGGGACTCCGAGCGGGCCGCGCTCGACCTGGAACGCCGGGAACTGGCCGAGGAGCCGGAGGCGGAGCTCGACGAACTCACCGACCTGCTCGTCGCGCGGGGGCTGAGCCGGGGGGTGGCCCGGGAGGCGGCCGAGCAGTTGACGGAGCGGGACGCGCTGCGGGCGCACGCCCGGGTGGAGCTCGGGATCAATCCCGACGAGCTGGCCAATCCGTGGCACGCGGCCTTCGCCAGTCTCATCGCCTTCACAGTGGGGGCGGTGCTGCCGCTGCTGGCGATCATCCTGCCGGGGCCTTCGGAGAGGGTGCCGGTGACGGTGGTGGCGGTGCTGGCTGCGCTGACGCTGTGCGGGGTGCTCAGCGCACGGCTGGGCGGGGCGCCTGTGGTTCGCGCGGTGCTGCGGAATGTGGGCGGGGGTGCGGTGGCGATGGCCGTCACGTACGGGGTGGGCACCTGGCTCGGGGCCGCCTGAACCGGACCCCGCCCGGCCCCGGGGCGCTGCCCCGCACCCCGCGCCTCAATCGCCGGCGGGGCTGAAAAGACCGGGGCTCCGCCCCGCGCCTCAAACGCCGGCGGGGCTGAAATATAGCCCCGCCGGCGTTTGAGGCGCGGGGTCTGGGGCGGAGCCCCAGGTCCGGGCCGGCCCGGCCACCGGCAGGATGGGGGCATGCGAATCGCAGTCACCGGTTCCACCGGGCTCATCGGCAGCGCACTCGTGCGGTCCCTGCGGGACGACGGGCACGAGGTGGTCCGGTTCGTGCGGCGGGAGCCCGCCGCGGCGGACGAGGCGCGGTGGGATCCGGTGCGCGGGTACGTGGACCCCGAGGGGCTGGCCGGGTGCGGGGCCGTCGTGGGGCTGGCCGGGGCCGGGGTCGGTGAGCACCGGTGGACGGCGGCGTACAAGAAGGAGATCCGCGACAGCCGGGTGCTCGGCACCGCCGCGCTGGCCCGGGCGACGGCCGCGCTCGACGAGCCGCCGCGGGTGTTCGTCGTGGGGTCCGCCATCGGCTACTACGGGGACACCGGCGACCGGATCGTCGACGAGACCACCCCCGCCGGGCACGGGTTCCTGCCCTCGGTCTGCGTGGAGTGGGAGGCGGCCGCCGCCCCCGCCCGGGAGGCCGGGATCCGGACCGCGTTCGCCCGTAGCGGCCTGGTCGTCGCCCGGGAGGGCGGGGCCTGGGGGCGGATGTTCCCCCTCTTCCGCGCAGGCCTCGGCGGCCGGCTCGGCAACGGCCGCCAGTTCTGGTCGTACATCTCCCTCCGGGACGAGATCGCGGCCCTGCGCCACCTCATCGACACCCCCGGCATCGACGGCCCGGTCAACCTCACCGCCCCCGAGCCGCTGACCAACCGCCAGGTCACCGCCGCCATGGCCCGGGTGCTGCACCGGCCCGCGGTGCTGCCCGTACCGGCCGTGGCCCTGCGCATCGTGCTCGGGGAGTTCTCCTCGGACGTGCTCGGCAGTCAACGGGCCCGCCCCACCCGGCTGCTGGAGTCCGGCTTCGCCTTCCGTGACCCCGGCATCGAGCAGGCCATTCGCGCCGCGCTCTGATACGACCGCGTGCTCGGCCCGAACCGCGTGCGACCGGCGTGCGACCGTTTGTGACCCGGATGCGACCGTCGTGCGACCGGAGTTGACCGTAATACCCGGCCGAACTCGGGTTCCCCTGGAGCCGGTTGGGGGAAGGAGGATCCCCACACAGCCGCGCCGACCTCGGGGAGGGGCACGTGCTCAGCAGCACACACCATGCCGCACACCATGCGGACGTCGTCATCGTAGGAGCCGGAGTCTCAGGACTCGCGGCCGCGCACCACCTGATCGCAGCCGGGGTCACGGTCACCGTCCTGGAGGCCGCGGGCGACCCCGGCGGGCGGATGGCCACCGAATCGGCCGACGGATTCCGGCTGGACCGGATCGGCCAGTTGCTCAACACCTCGTACACGGAACTCGCACGCACCCCCGCCCTCCAGGCCCTGACCCTGCGCCCCTTCGCGCGCGGGGTCCTGGTCCACACCGACGGCAAACAGCTCCGGGCCGGGGCCCTCACCCCCGCCCGCGCCCTGGCCAGCGGCTCCCTCGACCAGGCCCGGCTCAGCGCCGCCCTCGGCCGGCTCGCCGCCGTGCCCGAGGACAAGCTGCTCGCCCGGCCCGAACGCGCCGCGCACGCCGCGCTGCGCTCCCGCGGGCTGCCGGCGCGCACCCTGGGCGGGGTGCTCCGGCCCCTGCTCGCCACCCTGCTCCGCGACCCGGAGCTCACCACCTCCAGCCGGGTCGCCGACCTCGCCCTGCGCACCTTCGTCCGCGGCCGGCTCGCCGTGCCCGAGGGCGGTGCGGCGGCCCTGCCCGACCTGCTCGCCGCCGCCTTGCCGCCGGGGACGGTACGGACCGGGGTGCGGGTCCGGTCGGTGGCCATCAACCTCGTCACCACCGAGGAGCACGGCGACTTCAGCTGTCGCTCCGTCCTGCTGGCCACCGGCGCCCGCGCCGCCGCCGAGCTCCTGCCCGGCCTGCGCGTACCCGCCTTCCACGAGGTCACCGTCCTGCACCACGCCACCGCCACCCCCCTGCCCAGGGACGGCTCGCTGCTCCTGGACGGCGACCCGAACTGGCCCGTCTCCCACACCGCCGTGATGAGCGCGGTCGACCCGACGCGAGCCCCGGCCGGCCGGAGCCTGGTCACCACCACGGTGCTCGGCCCGCCGCCACCCACCCGTACGGTCGCCTCGCGCCTCGCCCGGCTCTACGACACCACCACCCGGGACTGGGAGCTGCTGGCCGTCCACCACACCCCGGAGGCCGTCCCCGCCATGCCCCCGCCCTACGACCTGCGGCGCCCGGTACGGGTGCTGGCCGGGCTGTACGTGTGCGGCGACCACCGCGACACCAACACCGTCCAGGGGGCCCTGCACTCGGCCCGCCGCGCCACCGGCGCCGTCCTGCGCGACTTCGGCATCCCGCTCCCGGCCACCGCGGAGTGCGCAATTCCGGTGGCGGCCTGAGAACCACCCAGTCCAGGGGCCCGGTCCCGCGAGGAACCGGGCCCCTCGTTCACGACAGGGCGGCCACCCGGTCCCGGTAGCTCCGTACCGCCGAGGCGTCCCGGTACGGCTCCAGCCGCCGCTCGAAGTCCCGTACGTACTCCACCGCGCGCACCGACCGCATCTCCATCGCCTGCTGCGCCGCCTCCGCGCCCAGCGCGCACGCCTGGTCCAGCTCGCCCAGCCCCAGCCGGGCCGTGGCCAGCACCACCCGGCAGAACAGCCGGGACCGGGCGTACACCGGGGCCCGCAACTGCAAGGACCGCTCCGCGTGCTGCGCCGAGGCCCGGTACTGCTGGAGGTCCCGGTGGCAGTGCCCGAACTCGTCCGCCAGCTGCGCCTCGTCGTATGCCCGGGCCCAGTGCGGTACGTCGTCCCCGGGCCGGGCCGCGCCCAGCGCCCGCTCGGCCCGCACCAGCGAGGCCGTCGACGCCCGGACCTCGCCGAGGACCGCGTGCCCCCGCGCCTCCGCCGCGTGCAGCAGCGCCTGCACGACCGGCGGCGGGCCGGAGCCGACGCCCTGCTGGGCGACCCGGGCCAGCTGCACCGCCTCCCGGCCGTGGCCGAGGTAGACGGCCTGCCGGCTCATGGTGACCAGGACGTACGAGCCGTAGGGCCGGTCCCCGGCGGCCTGAGCGAGCCGCAGGGCCTGCACGAAGTACCGCTGCGCCAGGCCGTGCGCGGCGATGTCGTACGAGGTCCAGCCCGCGAGCCGGGTCAGGTCGGCCGCGGCCGAGAACAGCCGCCGGCCGGTGGTCTCCCCGTAGGTCCCGCGGAGCATCGGCTCGGCCTCGTGCTCCAGGTACCGCACCAGTGCCTGCCGGGCGTGTCCGCCGCCGTAGGTGTGGTCCAGGGTCCGGAACAGCTCGCTCACCGAGCGCAGCGCGGCGATGTCCCCGCTGGTCACCCGCTGGCCGGGACCCCGGTCGATCTGGCGCTGGCGGGGCACGGAGGCCCGGCCCTGCACGGGGACCCGGACGGCGGCCGGATCGGCGCCGCGCCCGACGCGCTCGTCGGCCCGCCCGATCAGCCAGTCCCGGCTGGGCACGACCAGTCCGGCCGGCGTGAAGGCGATCTTCCGCAGCTCGGCGTGGGAGCCGGAGTCCTTGCGCCACAGGCCGCTCGCGATGTCCACGGCCTCCTCCGGGGTGGCCGCGAACTCCAGCCCCGCGTACACGGGCGCACAGGCGTCCAGGCCCAGATCCTGCGCGGAGAGGCGCCGCCCGAGGCGCCGGGTGAAGACCTCGGCGATCAGCGCGGGGGTGGTCCCGCGCGGCTGCTGCCCGCGCAGCCACCGGGTCACGGAGGTCTTGTCGTACCGCAGATCGAGACCGTGCTCCAGGCCGAGCTGGTCGACGCGGCGGGCGAGCCCGGCGTTGGAGAACCCGGCTTCCGCGATCAGCGCCGCGAGCTGCCGGTTGGGGACGCGCTGGGCAGGTCGTTCCGTCATCGGCTCCACGGTTTCCTGACGTGACGGACCGGAGTCCCGGCCCTGTGAACGGCGTGAATGTAGCGGCGAACTCCGCTCATGCCGCCCTCTCTGCCCCACATTCATCCGATCGTGTGCAGAATGCGTAGGGCTCTTTACGGACCGGCCCCCTCCGCGCGCGTACGCTGCGGGCCATGACGCCTCGGCCCCACAGGGCGCACCTCCCCGAGGAGCGAACCGAATCCACCGCTGCGCTGCCCCCGCCCGAGCTGACCGAGGCGGAGTGCCGGCGCTGCGGCACCTACATCGCGGGGCTCGACGGGCGGTACGCGTGCGGGGTGTGCGGCTGGGTGAACGACCACTCGGAGGGGCACCGGAGGCTGCCGCGCGCGGACGAGGACCCGGACCGGCCGCCGAAGGGACGACGCCGGCCGAGGCAGCTGCCGGGGCCCTAGGGGGTGTAGCGGTGTAGCCCGCACCGGGGCCCTGACGGGGGCCTCGAAGACGCCTCGAAGGGGCCCTGACGGGGCCCGCGCGGGTCGCCGTACCCTTGCTCAGTGGGATACGTGCACACAGCAGGTTCAATGAGGAGGCGCTGCGGTGGCTGAGCTTGGGTTTGTCCATCTGGGCTTCGGGCCGGAATCCGTCGAGTACACCCAGGCCTGGGAGGAACAGCGCAGGGTGCACGCGGCCCGCTTCGCGGACGAGATCGAGGACACCTGCCTGCTGCTGGAGCACCTCCCGGTCTACACCGCCGGCCGGCGCACCGACCCCAGCGAGCGCCCGCTCGACGGCACCCCCGTGGTCGACGTGGACCGCGGCGGCAAGATCACCTGGCACGGCCCGGGCCAGCTCGTCGGCTACCCGATCATGAAGCTGCCCCGCCCGGTGGACGTGGTCGCCCACGTCCGCCGCCTGGAGGAGGCGCTGATCCGCACCGCCGCCGAGTTCGGCCTGGAGACCACCCGGGTCGAGGGCCGCAGCGGCGTCTGGGTGCTCGGCGACCCCGTCGAGGACCGCCCCATGATCGGCGGGCTCTCCCTCGACCTGGACCCGCGGCTGCAGGACGAGGAGTTCGACGCCCGGCTGAACGGCCCCGAGTACGCCCCGTCCAACGCCGGCCAGCGCCGCGAGGACCGCAAGCTCGCCGCCATCGGCATCCGGGTGGCCAAGGGCGTCACGATGCACGGCTTCGCGATCAACGTGAACCCCGACAACACCTGGTTCGACCGGATCGTGCCCTGCGGCATCCGGGACGCCGGTGTGACCTCGCTCTCGTACGAACTGGGCCGCGAGATCACCATCGCCGAGGTACTGCCGGTCGTCGAACGGCACCTGAAGGACGTACTGGAGCAGGCGGAGCTGCGGCCCCGCGAAACAGAGCAGGTCGCGGGCGCCTAGCGGCCGGGGACGGCCTGGGCACGGCCAGGGCAGGGCCCGGGGACGGTCCGGGAATGCGGTCGCCCCCTCGCAGGTTGGCCGACGTAAGAGCGTACGAAATTACGGGCGTACCCTGGTGGGCGCCCGAACAATCGAAGTCACAGGGAGCCGGTCGTGTCCGCAGTCGCACCCGACGGACGCAAGATGCTGCGCCTGGAGGTCCGTAACGCCCAGACCCCCATCGAGCGCAAGCCCGAGTGGATCAAGACCCGGGCGAAGATGGGTCCCGAGTACACCAAGATGCAGGCCCTGGTGAAGGGCGAAGGACTGCACACGGTGTGCCAGGAAGCCGGTTGTCCCAACATCTACGAATGCTGGGAGGACCGCGAGGCCACCTTCCTCATCGGTGGCGACCAGTGCACCCGGCGCTGTGACTTCTGCCAGATCGACACGGGCAAGCCCGAGGCGCTGGACCGTGACGAGCCGCGTCGTGTCGGCGAGTCCGTGGTCACGATGGACCTGAACTACGCCACCATCACGGGCGTCGCGCGCGACGACCTGGCCGACGGCGGCGCCTGGCTGTACGCGGAGACCGTGCGCCAGATCCACCAGCAGACGGCCGGCCGCGAGAGCGGCCACACCAAGGTCGAGCTGCTGGCCCCCGACTTCAACGCGGTCCCGGAGCTGCTGGAGGAGGTCTTCGCCTCCCGCCCCGAGGTCTTCGCGCACAACGTCGAGACGGTGCCGCGCATCTTCAAGCGGATCCGCCCCGGCTTCCGCTACGAGCGCTCGCTCGAGGTGATCACCAAGGCGCGCGCCTACGGCCTGGTCACCAAGTCGAACCTGATCCTCGGCATGGGCGAGGAGCGCGAAGAGGTCTCGCAGGCCCTGAAGGACCTGCACGAGGCCGGCTGCGAGCTCATCACCATCACCCAGTACCTGCGGCCCTCGCCGCGGCACCACCCCGTCGAGCGCTGGGTGAAGCCGGCCGAGTTCGTGGAGCTGGCGAAGGAGGCCGAGGAGATCGGCTTCTCCGGTGTGATGTCCGGTCCGCTGGTCCGGTCCTCGTACCGCGCGGGTCGCCTGTACACCCAGGCGATGGAGAAGCGCGCCGCGACCGTGTGAAGTCGCGCACAGAACCTTACTAGTGGGTAACACCGCATCGACGCGGCCCCTAGGCTCTTCCGTGAGGGAGAGCCCGGCGGGCCGCGTCAATCTTTCATCACGTTTGACCGTCCGGTCATGCGCTGGTAACACCACTGAGTGACGCTGGATCCACACACCGCACGCAGAGCACGCACCACACGCACCGCCCACACGGCCCCGTGAAAGGGAAGGGATCGACATCATGCAGGCCGCGCCCGTACGCGCCATCGCCATCCCGTCCCTCTCCGAAGCCTTCCGGGGCTTCGAGTCCCTGCTGATGAGCGGCGCCCGCCGCAACGCCTGGGCGGCCGTCCTCGAGGACCGCCGCAGGGCCAAGGACCGGGTCGAAACCGAACACGTACTTGAGGCCGCGGCTACCCGAACCCCGCAGGCCACGTAAACTTCGCTCTATGGCGAGGAAGTCAAACGCAGAGACTGCTGCGAACCCCGGGCGACTGAAGCAGATCGCCCTGACGTACAAGATGACGCGCAAGGCCGACCCGAAGGTCGGTCTGATCGTCGCGGGCGTGGGAATCGTCACCTTCGGTGTCTTTCTTGCGATCGGCTTCCTGATCGACCACCCGGTCTACCTGGGCATCCTGGGATTCCTGGTGGCGTTCCTCGCGATGGCGATCGTCTTCGGACGACGGGCCGAGCGGGCTGCCTTCGGGCAGATGGAGGGACAGCCGGGCGCGGCCGCGGCCGTACTGGACAACGTGGGGCGGGGCTGGACGACCACCCCGGCCGTCGCGATGACCCGCAACCAGGACATCGTCCACCGGGCCGTCGGCAAGGCCGGTGTCGTGCTGATCGCCGAGGGCAACCCCAACCGCGTGAAGCCGCTGCTCGCGAACGAGAAGAAGAAGCTGGCCCGGATCATGCCGGACGTGCCGGTTCACGACTTCATCGTGGGTACGGGCGAGGGCGAGGTGCCGCTCAAGAAGGTGCGCACCACCCTGCTCAAGCTGCCGCGCGTGCTGGCCGGCCCGCAGATCACCCAGGTCAACGACAAGCTGCGTGCCATGGGTGACCTCATGAGCAACATGCCGCTGCCGAAGGGCCCGATGCCCAAGGGCATGAAGATGCCGCGCGGCGGAAAGATGCGCTGACCCGCACACCTGATTTTCGTATACGACACAGGGGCGGGGGAAGGGGGGGGGGGGGGGGGGGGGGGGGGGGGGGGGGGGGGTGGGGGGGGGTGGTGGGGGGGGGGGGGGGGGGGGGGGGGGGGGGGGGGAGGGGGAGG
>NZ_JBVIFS010000014.1:0-27418 GCF_055571215.1 Streptomyces sp. NPDC030995 | reverse complement strand
AAAAAATCCACCCCCCCCCCCCCCCCCTCCCCCCCCCCCCTCCCCCCATCCCCCCCCCCCCCCCCCCCCCCCCCCCTCCGCCCCTGTGTGCTGTCTTCGCGCTGTTCCTCAGATGCGCACCTGGACGGCGCGCGCCAGCCGGTCGTGCAGACCGCGGCCGTCCCGGTCCCAGATCAGCGCCGGGATGACCAGGGCCAGCAGCAGTGTGCGGACGACCACACGGACGATGCCGAGGCGGCCGCCGGTCTCCGAAATCACCCGGAGGCCGACGATCCGCTTGCCGGGGGTGAAGCCCACGGTGGCGATCGTGAGGATGCTCAGGGTGACGAAGAGCCCGAGGGTCCAGTTGCCCGCCGCGGCCGCGTTGCCGCCCGTGATCAGCCCGTACGCAATGAGCTGGCAGCCGAACCAGTCGATCGCGAGGCCGCCGAGCCGGCGCCCGAACCGCGCCACCGAGCCGGGCCCCTGCTGCGGCAGACCGAGCCGCTGGCCCGGATAGCCGAAGTCGACGCCCATGTCCTCGGCGGCCGCGCGGGGGCCGGAGAGCCAGGATCCGATTGCCTGTCTGTTGTCCACCCGACCACGGTACCGGTGGTGCTCCACGGCACTCCGGCGGGACCCTGGTTAACTTGTGCGAAACAAATGGGTCATGCTTGGGAAATCCCGTCTGCTTATGGTCGGGTCAGCGTGCGGCACCGCACTGACGCACCACGAGCTATAAAGCCCGCCCTGCCCCGGGGCCGGGAGTAGGAGGAGTTGGATGTTCCAGAACGCCGACGAAGTGAAGCAGTACATCGAGGAGAACGACGTCAAGTTCGTCGACGTCCGCTTCTGCGACCTGCCTGGTGTGATGCAGCACTTCACCATCCCGGGGCGCGCGTTCGACCCGAACGAGGAGCTGGCGTTCGACGGCTCCTCGATCCGCGGCTTCCAGGCGATCCACGAGTCCGACATGGCGCTGCGTGCCGACATCAGCACCGCGCGTCTGGACCCGTTCCGCAAGGACAAGACGCTCAACATCAACTTCTTCATCCACGACCCGATCACGGGCGAGGCCTACAGCCGCGACCCGCGGAACATCGCGAAGAAGGCCGAGGCGTACCTCGCCTCCACCGGCATCGCCGACACCGCGTACTTCGGCCCCGAGGCCGAGTTCTACGTGTTCGACAGCGTGCGCTTCGCGACCTCCGCGAACGAGAGCTTCTACCACATCGACTCCGAGGCCGGCGCCTGGAACACCGGTTCCGAGGAGAACAACCGCGGCTACAAGGTCCGCTACAAGGGCGGTTACTTCCCGGTCGCCCCGGTCGACCACTTCGCGGACCTGCGCGCCGAGATCTCCCTGGAGCTCGACGCCCAGGGCCTCCAGGTCGAGCGCCAGCACCACGAGGTCGGCACCGGCGGCCAGGCCGAGATCAACTACAAGTTCAACACGCTGCTCGCCGCGGCCGACGACCTGATGCTCTTCAAGTACATCGTGAAGAACGTCGCCTGGCGCAACGGCAAGACCGCGACCTTCATGCCGAAGCCGATCTTCGGTGACAACGGCTCGGGCATGCACGTGCACCAGTCGCTGTGGGCGAACGGCGACCCGCTGTTCTACGACGAGGCCGGCTACGCGGGCCTGTCGGACACCGCGCGCTACTACATCGGCGGCATCCTCAAGCACGCCCCGTCGCTGCTGGCGTTCACCAACCCGACGGTGAACTCCTACCACCGCCTGGTGCCGGGCTTCGAGGCGCCGGTCAACATGGTGTACTCGCAGCGCAACCGCTCCGCCGCCATGCGCATCCCGATCACGGGCTCGAACCCGAAGGCCAAGCGCGTCGAGTTCCGCGCCCCGGACCCGTCGTCCAACCCGTACCTCGCCTTCGCGGCGCTGCTGCTCGCGGGCCTCGACGGTGTCAAGAACAAGATCGAGCCGATGGAGCCGATCGACAAGGACCTCTACGAGCTCTCGCCCGACGAGCACGCGAGCGTCCCGCAGGTCCCGACCAGCCTCGAGGACGTCCTCAAGGCCCTGGAGGAGGACCACGAGTACCTCCTGGCCGGCGGTGTCTTCACCCCGGACCTGATCGAGACCTGGATCGACTACAAGCGCACGCACGAGATCGCCCCGATCGCGCAGCGTCCGCACCCGCACGAGTTCGAGCTCTACTTCGACCTGTAGAAAACCCGGTCTGAGCTTGAAGAATGGCCCCCGGCCGCGCTCCTCGGAGCGTGCCGGGGGCCATCTCTGCTTTGACAGGGTGCCGAGGTCGGGTGAGGGTGGGATTAGGCCGAAAGGCCCCTTATCTACCTATGTGCGGAGGTGCATCAAGATGCGCCGTAGGATCGTTGCGGCAGTCCTGGCGGGCGCCGCCGGAGTCGCCATCGGACTGATGCCGGTCGGTACCGCCACGGCCACCACCACCACGGGTGGCAGCACCTGGAGGTGCTCGGACAACAACTGGAACGACTGGCGCTGGGACGAGTGCTGCAACCGGGACTGGCGTGACCGGCCCAGCTGGTGCTGGGACGACGACGGAGTCGGCGGCAACGGCGGCAACGGACGTCACGACTGGGGCAACTGGAACGACTCCAACTGGAACGACTCCGGTCGTGGCGGTAACGGCGACTGGGGTAATGGTGACTGGGGCAACGGTCGCGGCGGCAACGGCGGCGACTGGGGCAATGGTGACTGGGGCAACGGTCGCGGCGGCAACGGCGACTGGGGTGGCGGCCACTGAGGGCCGATGAGGACACGCGGGGCCACGGGCCCGAGCCGATGCCCTTGTTCCGCTGAGCTCAGCGGAGCAGGGGCATCGCGCCCGTGAGGTCGCGCAGGCAGCGGACCGCGAGTTCGGCGGGGGAGCCGGGGCCCGAGACCGGGGCGTCCGTGCCCGACCACACCTCCAGCGCGACGCGGATCGCGTCCGTGGCCGCCGCCGCGAGCAGCCGTACCTCCAGGGGGTCGGCGGCCGGGCCCGCGAGGCGGGCGATCACCGGGACCAGGTGCTCCTCCGAGTCCTGGTTCACGCAGTACCAGACCGCGCGCAGTGCCTGGTCGTCCGCGGCCGCGCGCAGCAGGCCGCGGGTCACCTCCAGGCCCTCCTCGACCGCCTGCTGTCCGCTCAGCGACCGGGTGACGGCGCGTTCCAGCGCCTCGGCGAGCGGGGTGCCGGGGTCCTCCTCGGCCAGCAGCGCGCGCCAGGCGTCACCGCCGCCCGCGAGCAGCGGGGCCACCGCCTCCTGCTTGTTGCGGAAGTAGCGGTAGAAGGTGCGCAGGGCCACCCCGGCGCGGTGGGCGATGTCCTCGGCGGTGGTGCCGTCAGGGCCGTGTTCGGCGAACAGTTCGCAGGCCGCGCGCGCGATGTCGAGCTGGGTGGCGGCCTTGCGGCGCTCGGTCAGCGACTGGGCTCCGGGGCCGGCCTGGGGAGAGTACGGACGAGGGGATCGCACGGGTGAAGCGTACCTGTCGCCACGCCCGGTGGTGACATTCTTTGTCGCCATGGCAAAACGTGCCACGACGGCGGTACGCTCACGCCATGAACCGTTACGAAGGACGTCGTGTCCTCATCACCGGCGGCGGCTCCGGCATCGGCCGGGCCACCGTTCACCGCATCCTCGCCGAGGGCGGCCGCGTGCACGCCGTGGATGTCAGCGAGGCCGGTCTCGAGGCCACCGCCGACCAGGCCGCCGCCGCGGGCCACGCGGCCCGGCTCACCACCGCGCTCCTCGACATATCCGACGAGAACGCCGTCAGGGAGGGCGTGGCCGCCGCCGTCGACACCCTCGGCGGGATCGACGTACTCGTCAACGCCGCGGGCATCCTGCGCTCCGCGCACACCCACCAGACCACGCTGGACCTCTGGAACACGGTCATCGGGGTCAACCTGACCGGCACCTTCCTGATGATCCGCGAGTCGCTGCCGGCCCTGCTGGCGGGCGAGCAGCCGGTCGTCGTGAACTTCAGCTCCACCTCGGCGTCCTTCGCGCACCCCTACATGTCCGCCTACGCGGCCAGCAAGGGCGGCATCCAGTCCATGACCCACGCGCTGGCCGCCGAGTACAGCAAGCAGGGCCTGCGCTTCGTCTGCGTCGCGCCCGGCTCCATCGAGAGCGGCATGACCACCGGCAACGGCCCCGGCCTGCCCGAGGACACCGACTGGTCCCTCTTCGCCAAGCTCGCCCCGGCCCTCGGCCAGGGCTTCGCCGGCCCGCAGACCGTGGCCGGCGTCGTCGCCATGCTGGGCTCCGAGGACGGCGCCTTCATCACCGGTACGGAGATCCGCATCGACGGCGGCACGCACTACTGATCAACCGCGAAACCGTTCCCAGAGCCGGGGGAAGCGTTCCGCCAGCACGGCTTCGTTCTCGAAGTCCAGCGGGGCGCCCTCCGGTTCGGCCGGCTGGAGCGGAATTCCGAGATCCGGCGCCACCGCCCCGGTCAGCTGCTCGTACGCCTCGTCGGCCGCGTACCCCAGCTCCTCGCCGTCCCCGTCGACCTCCTCGTCGAAGTCGCCCAGCAGCTCCGCCAGATGGTCCGGATCGTGCACCCCGCCCTCGAAGACCTCCCGCCCCTGGCCGATCAGCCAGCACCGGAAGTAGTCGAAGGCGTCGTCGCTCGCCCCGTCGAGCAGCACCCAGGCCGCGCCCCACAGGTCCCAGGTGTACGCCCGGTTGTACCGCGACTCGAAGTGCCGGGCGAAGTCCAGGACGGAGTCCGGATCGAGCTGTGCGAGCCGCTCCGTGAGCAGCTCGGCGTGTTCCTCGGGGTCGCCCTCGGCGGCCTCGCGGGTACGGTCGACGATCTCCCAGAACTCCGTCTCGTCCATCACCGCTCCAGCATCACGGGTCGGCCCCCGCGCCGCCACCGCGCATACGTCGAAAGGCCGGTGCCCGACCCCCGCAGGGGTGGACACCGGCCTTTCGTACACGGTCACGAGCGGTCACGTGCTGTCATGCGCGCTCACGCGTGGTCATGCGGGTCGCGCGGCTCAGAGGCCGTAGCGCTCCCGGGCCTCCTTGATGGAGGACGCCGGCACCTCGCCGCGGCGGGCGAGCTGGGCCAGCGCGGCCACCACGATCGACTGGGCGTCGACACCGAAGTGGCGGCGGGCGCCCTCACGGGTGTCGGACAGGCCGAAGCCGTCCGTACCCAGCGAGGTGTAGTCCTGCTCCACCCACTGGCTGATCTGGTCCGGGACCTGGCGCATCCAGTCGGAGACCGCGAGGACCGGGCCCGCGGCACCCTCCAGCGCGCGGGTGACGTACGGGGTGCGCACCTCGCCGCGCAGCAGCGCCTCGTCGCACTCCAGCGCGTCGCGGCGCAGCTCGCCCCAGGAGGTGGCGGACCAGACGTCGGCGGCCACGTTCCAGTCGGCGGCGAGCAGCTTCTGCGCCTCCAGCACCCAGTGGATCGCCGTACCCGAGGCCATCAGCTGCACCTTGGGCGCGTCGGCGGCCGGGGCCGCCTCGGCGAGGTCGGCCGAGGTGTTGAAGCGGTAGAGGCCCTTGAGGATGCCCTCTTCCACGCCCTCCGGCATGGCCGGCTGGACCTTCGGCTCGTTGTAGACCGTCAGGTAGTAGAAGACGTCTTCGGGCTTCTCGCCGTACATCCGGCGCAGACCGTCCTTGACGATCACCGCGATCTCGTACGCGAAGGCCGGGTCGTAGTTGAGCGACGCCGGGTTCGTGGACGCGATCAGGTGCGAGTGGCCGTCCGCGTGCTGCAGGCCCTCACCGGTCAGCGTGGTGCGGCCGGCGGTGGCGCCGACGATGAAGCCCTTGCCGAGCTGGTCGGCGAGCTGCCACATCTGGTCGGCGGTGCGCTGCCAGCCGAACATCGAGTAGAAGATGTAGAAGGGGATCATCGGCTCGCCGTGCGTCGCGTACGACGTGCAGGCGGCGATGAAGTCGGCCATGGCGCCGGCCTCGGTGATCCCCTCGTTGAGGATCTGGCCGTCCTTGGCTTCCTTGTAGTACATGAGCTGGTCGCGGTCGACCGGCTCGTAGGTCTGGCCCAGCGGCGAGTAGATGCCGGCCGACGGGAAGAGGGACTCCATACCGAAGGTACGGGCCTCGTCGGGGACGATCGGCACCCAGCGCTTGCCGGTCTCCTTGTCCCGCATCAGGTCCTTGACGAGCCGGACGAAGGCCATGGTGGTGGCCATCTCCTGCTTGCCGGAGCCCTTGAGCAGCGGGGCGAAGGAACGGTCCGCCGGGGCGGGCAGGGCCACGTGCTTGACCTTGCGGGCCGGGGCCGGGCCGCCGAGGGCCGCGCGGCGCTCGTTCAGGTACTGGACCTCGGGGCTGTTCGCGCCCGGGTGGCCGTACGGGACCTGGCCGTCGGCGAAGGCGCTGTCCGGGATCGGGAGGCCAAGGAGGTCACGCATGTCCTTGAACTCGTCGATCGTCAGCTTCTTCATCTGGTGGTTCGCGTTCTTCGACTCGAACCCGGCGCCCAGCGTGTAGCCCTTGACGGTCTGCGCCAGGATGACCGTCGGCGCGCCCTTGTGCTCCAGGGCGGCCTTGTACGCGGCGTAGACCTTGCGGGGCTCGTGGCCGCCGCGGGAGCTGTGGAAGCACTCGGCGATCTTCGCGTCGGAGAGCACGCCGGCCAGCTGCACGAGCTCGGCGTTGGCGCCGAAGAAGTGCTGGCGGATGTAGGCCACGTCGCGGGTCGCGTACGTCTGGAACTGCGCGTCCGGTACCTCGCGCAGGCGGCGTACCAGGGCGCCCGTGGTGTCGAGCTGGAACAGCTCGTCCCAGGCGGAGCCCCACAGGGACTTGATGACGTTCCAGCCGGCGCCGCGGAACTGGGCCTCCAGCTCCTGGACCACGCGGAAGTTGGCGCGGACCGGACCGTCGAGGCGCTGCAGGTTGCAGTTGATGACGAAGGTCAGGTTGTCGAGCTGCTCGCGGGAGGCGAGGGCCAGGGCGGCGGTCGACTCGGGCTCGTCCATCTCGCCGTCGCCCAGGAAGGCCCAGACGTGCGAGTTGGCGGTGTCCTTGATGCTCCGGTTCTGCAGGTAGCGGTTGAAGCGCGCCTGGTAGATCGCGGAGAGCGGGCCGAGGCCCATGGACACCGTCGGGAACTCCCACAGCCACGGCAGGCGCCGGGGGTGCGGGTAGGAGGGCAGGCCGTTGCCGCCGGACTCCTGGCGGAAGTTGTCGAGCTGCTGCTCGGAGATCCGG
Source organism: Streptomyces sp. NPDC030995 (assembly GCF_055571215.1). Classification (NCBI taxonomy): domain Bacteria; kingdom Bacillati; phylum Actinomycetota; class Actinomycetes; order Kitasatosporales; family Streptomycetaceae; genus Streptomyces; species Streptomyces sp. NPDC030995. Next base: position 20,239 of record NZ_JBVIFS010000014.1, on the reverse strand, counting down.
CCGTCGAGGAAGGCGCGGGCGTAGATGCCGGGGGAGGCGTGGCCCTGGATGTAGAGCTGGTCGCCCGATCCGTCGGCCTCCTTCCCGCGGAAGAAGTGCTGGAAGCCGGTCTCGTAGAGCCAGGCCGCCGAGGCGAAGGTGGCGATGTGGCCGCCGACGCCGTACTTGGAGCCGCGGGTCACCATGGCGGCCGCGTTCCAGCGGTTCCAGGCGGTGATCTTGGCTTCCATCGCCTCGTCACCGGGGAACTCCGGCTCCGCGGCGGTGGGGATGGTGTTGACGTAGTCCGTCTCCAGCAGCTTGGGCAGGGCGAGGCCGGCGGCCTCGGCGTGCTGGAGCGTGCGGCGGAGCAGGTATTCGGCGCGGCGCGTACCGGCGGCCTTTGCGACGGCGTCGAGGGAGGCCGCCCATTCGGCGGTCTCCTCGGTGTCGCGGTCCGGGAGCTGGTCGAGCTCGCTCGGAAGCTTTCCTACGGGGTCGGACATCGGTGTGCGCCGCCTTCCGGACAAAGGAGAGGTGGTGAAAAAATCCCTGACGGGCAGGACAGGGTCGATGGACCTGGTTGAGGTCCGCGACGACTGTAAATCGCTGATCGATGATCGATCAAATAAAAGTGACAAAGAAACGTCGATACGACAAAAGTCGGCACCGGGTGCCAGCGAAACGGGCACCCAGTGCCGGGTAAATCGGGGCAATAAGGACGGTCAGGCGCGCGGAGCGCATCCCAGAACATGGCGCTTCACGAGCAGACCGATGTCCGGATCCTGATTGCGGAACGCCTCCACGAGGGCCTCGTGCTCCTCCGCGTAGGACTTCTGGACCGTTCCCAGCCAGCGGATCGACAGGGCCGTGAACACCTCGATGCCCAGGCTCTCCCAGGTGTGCAGCAGCACGCTGTTCCCGGCCGCCCGCACCATCTCCCGGTGGAAGCCCACCGTGTGCCGGACCTGCGCCGTGCCGTCCTCGGTGCGGTCGGCCTCCCACAGCGCCGCCACGTGCGGCTCCAGTGCCGAGCAGTCGGCCGCCAGCCGCGGCGCGGCCAGCTCGGCCGCGATCTGCTCCAGACCGGCCCGGACCGGGTAGATCTCCTCCAGGTCCGCCGCCGACAGATTCCGTACGCGCACGCCCTTGTTGGGCGCCGACTCGATCAGCCGCAGCGTCTCCAGCTCGCGCAGGGCCTCGCGTACGGGAGTCTGGCTGACCTCCAGCTCCACCGCGATCCGGCGCTCGACGATCCGCTCGCCGGGCTTCCAGCGCCCGCTGACGATCCCCTCCACGATGTGCTCGCGGATCTGCTCGCGCAGCGAGTGCACGACGGGTGGGGTGATCATCGGGGCTTCATCTCCTGTAGGGGCATGCATCGCTTCGATGCGTAGACAATACGGCGGAGCAGGCCGACGCGATGCGTTCCAGGTCGGGGACGTCGGGTGAGGCTGGTTACAGCGAACCACCGACGACTGCGCTGATCAGGGCGCTGAGCTCGGCCGCGTGCCCGGGCCGCTGCGCGATCAGCGCCGCGAGCTCCGCGACGGCGGCGTCGCGTTCGCCGGGGGCGGGCTCGGCGGAGGGCTCAGGTGAGGACTCAGGTGAGGGCTCGGGGAGGGGTGCGGAGCCTGGCGGCTCGCCGGCCAGTACCCGGGCGGTCCGCAGGTGCACGCGGGCCATGAACTCCCGGCCGTGCACCCAGTGTTCGAGCGCGCACAGGCTCGCCAGCACTGCGGGGCCGGGCTCCGCGACGGCCAGCTCCCGCAGCCACCGCTCCCGCAGCGCGCCCTCGTCCGTGACGCAGGCGTAGGCGGCGGCGACGCCCGCGTCCAACGCCAGGATGAGGACGGCCCGGTGCGCCTGCTCCGTTTCCCACGCGCCCGAGCCATCCGGGGCATCCGACACAGCGACGAAGTCGAGCGTCTCCTCGCGCAGCAGCTCCGCCGCGTGCTCGGTGAGGAACGCCCGGGACTCCTCCCACGTGGGCAGCGCCATCCACGCCTGCAACCGCTCGTTGACCATGTACGGCAGGAAGGCCTCGTCGGCGCCGTCCCTCACCGCCGCATGGGCCACGGCGAGGTACAGCCCGGCCGTCTCATCGGCCAGGTGCAGCTCGGCCAGGGCCATCCTGCCCGGCAACGACCCCAGCACCGCGGCGTGCTCGTCCCAGAACGCCCGGGCAGCCACCCAGCCGGGACTCTCCACCCACTGGCGGGCGAGCTCGACCACCTCCTGGTCGAGTCCCAGCCAGAGCGAGTGGGCGGCCCCGGCCACCCCGGCGGCGAGCGACCGGCGCGAGCGCAGCAGCTCCCGTGCCCACAGGACGGGCCGGTTCTCGAATCGGCCGGACGGATACCTCGGCGACGTGAGCGCCAGCAGCGTTCGGACGCCCGGGAGGGGATCGGCCAGCGAGAGCTGGAGGTGCCCGCGCTGACAAGTGACCCAGTCCCGGATCACCGGTACGTCCACGAGGGCCGCCTCGGCGCTCAGATGGGCGTCGAGCGCCTCGGCGGCGGGCCCGAGGTGAGCGAGATCCTTCAGCGCCAGGCCCAATTCGATGGACATCTCGGGGTCGCCCGCCGGTAGGGCGAGACAGAGATGGACCGCTTCCGTGACAGCGGCGAGCGCGCCCGGCCGGTCCTCGGCCGCCTTCCGGTGCCCTGCCAGCGCGCGCAGTATCCGGGCGAGTTCGGTCAGGTAGACGGCGGGACGGGCCGCGGCGAGTTCGCGGAAGAGCCCTACGGCCTCGGTGATGGCGTCCAGGGCGGCCTGCCGCCCTCCGGCGACCGCCTCCTGGTCGGCGAGGCCGGCCAGGTAGCGGGCCAGGGCCGGGAGGCGGGCGCCGGGGTTTGCCGGGACAACGTTCCGCAGCAGCGCCACCCCCTCGCGGGTGGCCGTGAGCGCCCCCTGGTGTTCGCCTCGACGCCCCAGCAGCACGCCGAGGCCGGTCAGAGCCCGGGCTAGGCCGTCCTCATGGACGCCTGGATCTCGCCCGACCAGGTCGCGGTAGACGCCGACCGCCTCCCGGGCGGCCGGGAGGGCCGCGTCCATATCCCCGCTGCGGAGCAGTTCGACACACTGATTCATCACGGCCGTGGCGAGCTGTGGGAGGAAGGCATCCGGATTGTCCCGGGCGAGGAACCGGTACAGCGCGACCGCCTCGGCGCCGGCGGCCTGCGCCCCGGCGTCCCCGGCCCGGGTGCGCAGGATCGCGAGGTTGCTCAACGCGAGCGCGAGGCCCGGCAGGTGCGCGGCCGGGGTGCGCTCGGCGAGGTTCCGGCTCTCCCGCACGGTCTCCTCGGCGGTGGCCAGTGCCTCGTGGACCCGTCCCGTTTGACTCAAGAGGGCCGCGAGATTCACCGACAGCTGGACGAGTCTCTCACCGTGCGCCAGAGGGTTCCGCTCCGCCAGATCCCGGCAGATCTCGATGGCTTCCGTGATGGTGGTCAGGCCCCCCTCCTCGTCATCGGCCTGACCCTGGTGCCGGGCCAGGTTGCCCAGCATGACGATGAACTGGGGGGATCGCGCCGACCGGCCGCCGATGGCGCGCAGCAGCCCGACGGCTTCGGTGCACGATGCCAGCGCCCCCGGTACGTCACCGGTGCGGCTCTGCTGGCTGGCCAGGTTGTCCAGGGCGCTCGCGAGCTGGGCTCGGTGAGCGGCCGGATTCGTGTCCGTGACGGCCCGGAGCAGATCGACGGCCCGACGACCCGCGGCCATTGCGCCCCGTCCGTCCCCCACCGCGGCCAGCAGCTGCGCGTGAGCGATGAGCGCGTCGGTCAGCCCCACGAGGTGAGCGTCGAGACTGTCCCGGGCGAGCGCCTCGTACAGCTCCACGGCGCGCGCGGACGTCCGTAGACCTTCCCGGGCGTCCGTCCGGAGCTGCCGGGCGCTCAGGGTGATCAGGCCCCGCGCCAGATGCTCCGAATGGGCCTCGGGACTCTCCGTGGCGAGTACCTGGTAGATCTGCACGGCCGTGGTGGCGGCGGCCAGCGCGGCGTCCGTCTCGCCGAGCGCGGCGGTGTGCAAGGCCAGATTGTGCAGCGCCATGGCCAGATCCACCCGGTGTGCCCCCGAGGCGCCGGCCAGCCGCCGGTGGAGTGCCACCGCCTCGGCGCTCGTGACCACGGCGCCGGGGCCGTCCTCCGTCTCGTCCTGACACATCGCCAGGTAGTTCAGAGCCGTCAGCAGGTCGCTGAGGTGAGTGTCCGGATCGTCCCGCACCAGGGCGCGAAAGATCTCCACGGCCTCTCCGAGGGGAGCCAGCGCCCTCGCCGGCTGTCCGAAGTACTGGAACACGGAGGACAGGCCGACGAGCGCAGCGGCCAGCAGCTGGCGGAACACCTCACCCCGGAGCCCGGCCAGTGTCCGCAGCAGCTCCATGCCCCGGTCCCCGGTCATCACCGCGTACGCGGGTACCGTGCTCAGCACGTACGGATTGGCGGCCGCGCCGTCTGCCGGCAGCAGCCCGAGCAGCGTGTGCATCACCTGGAACGCCGTCTCCGCCCCGCCCTCCAGGCCGTCGTCCGCGCCCATCAGACAGGCGACGAACTCCCGGTGGTAGAGCCGGTAGACCGCCTGCGTCCCGTCGCTGTCCTCCACCACGTACCGGCCGTACGCGTTCAGCACCCAGTCCACGTCCTGCGGACCGTACGAGGTCCCGTCCGGGCTCAGCGTCGAGGCCACCGCCTCCCACACCCCCCGGGCCGGCATACCGTTCCCCTGACTCCACGCCAGCGCGGTCAGCAGGTCCCGCGCGGCCTCCGGGCGCGGGCCCCCGGCCAGGTCCGCCGTCAGGGCCGACGTGATCGACACCGGCAGGGCCTCCTCCCAGCCCTCCGCCCCCGATGCGGCGAAGTGCCGGCCCAACGCGCCCACCGCCAGACTGGCGAACAGGAACCCGCCCGCGTCGCCGGCCGCCCGGTCGGCGATGGCGAGCGCCGCGCCCGCCGCGTGCTCGCCGGGCACCGCGCCCGCCAGGAGCCGCATCCGGGCGTAGTCGCGGATGTCCTCGGCGGTACCGGGCTCCACGTCCAGATCGACGGCCGTGGCCCGGGTGTCCAGCAGCCGCGAGATCGCCCGGTCGAGCGGTTCGCCCGGCTCCGCACGCGGCCGGAACGGACGGGCGCGCGATCCCAGCGCGACCAGCGCCAGCCGGCTCAGCGGAGCCAGCAGCTGGTCGACGATCTGCGCCGCCTGTTCCGGGGCGGCCTCGTCGAGGCCGTCGACGACCAGCACCGGACGCCGCAGCTCCCGCTCCACATCGGCGATCAGCGCCGACGGCGCCGCCGGCGGATCCAGGTTCAGCTGCTCGGCGAGCGCGACCGCGAGCTGGGCCACCGTGAGCCCCCGTACGTGGACCGAGGCCGCGACCGACCCCACCCCGGGGTCCGGATCGCCCGGCCGCAGCGCGCCGTGCGCCTCGATGTCGGCCCGGTAGCGCTCCGAGGAAAGCGTCGAGATCCGGCCCAGGACCGCCGACTTGCCGCTGCCCGCGCTGCCCGTGACCAGGAACAGCCCCGGTTCCCCCGCATTCAGCCAGGCCACGATCGCGCCGAGTGCCTGCCGCCGCCCGGTGAAGAACCAGCCCTCGTCGACCCGGTCCGCCCCGCGCGCCGCCCGCACCAGATGCTCCACGAGCTCGGCCTCCGGGGCCGGCAGCCGACGCGGATTGGGGAACATCGGCCGGTCCCGGCCGAGCACCACGGCCAGCGGCTGCTGTCCGGCGTCCTGGGGCCACCGTGCCTGTACGGCCTCCAGTACGGCCGTGCCGGTGACCTGCCGGTTGCGGCGGCTCCACTCGTGCTGGTAGCCGTCCGCGCGCCGCGGTCCCTCGCGCAGCACCCGCGTGACGGCGTCCAGCAGCAGCCCGCCTCCGTCGGCCGTCTCCTGCGGGCGGCAGCTCGCCACCATCGCGAACCAGGCCGCCCGGCCCGGCGGCAGACTCCGCTCCGCGTGGTCCGAGAGCGCCTCGCGCAGCGACTCCAGCACCCCCGCCCCCGCATGGCAGGTGTCGATCAGCAGGAGCAACTGGTCGGCGCCGCAACCGAGGGCGGCGGAGGTCAGCAGCCGCGCCGCGTACGTCTCCTCCTCGTCCCGCGCCCGCTGCGTGTCGCGGACGACCAGTCGCAGCTCCTCCCGGTGCAGCTCCCCGTGGCCCGACCACACCACCACCGCCGGACCGTGCGTCCCGCCGTCCGCCCAGCCGTCCCGCCAGCGCGCCACGGAGGCCCGGAGCTCCTCCCGGCCGGGGTCGGTGACCACCGTGGGGGTGAACCCGTATCCGGCCAGCAGCTCGCACAGCTCCCGCAGCTGCCCGGTCGCGCCCGGCAACGGCGGGAACGCGGGGCTCTCGTACCGTTCGACGGCCACGCCGAACACGGTCCCCGCGACCTGCTCCGGCCCCCGCTCGGTGGTGCTCATGCCTCGCTCACCACCGTCAGGGCCGTCACGGCCGACTCCGGGTGCCCGACCGCGTGGACGATCAGCCGGTGGGCGCCCGGAGGCGGGGCGGGGAACACGGTGCGGTAGTGGCCGCCGCCGAGGTTGGCCAGCGAGCGGGAGAGGGGCGGGCCGCCGTCGGCGGGGCGGAGCCCGGCGGTCAGCAGCAGGTCCTCGTGCCCGTCGGCCCGGACCCGCACCTCGTACGGTTCGCCGGGCTCGGCGAGCGCGGGCGCGGTGACCCCGAGCGCCGGTGCGGTCCGTTCTCCCTCGCGGCGAAACGGTGGCTCGCGGTCCAGCAGGCCGTACAGGGCGTCCCGTACGCCGCGGTTGTTCTGCAGCGAGCCGTGCTGCTCGCACGGGGTGTGGCCCTCCGCCACGGCGTACCCCCTGCGGTCGGCGTCCGCGGGCCGGGCGGCCAGCCGCGGCACGGCTCCGTCGCCGCTCTCCGCCTCCGTCACCAGCAGACCGCCGGTGAACTCGGCGGTGGTGGCCGTCGGCTGACGGACGCCGACCAGGCAGGCCAGGCCCTCGGCCGGGGCGCCGGCCCGCAGGTCGGCGTGGAAGCGGGCGGCGTCCGCCAGCAGCTCGGGGTCGGGCCCGGGCAGGCCGGGAAGGTCGGCCGGGTGGACGAGGCCGCCGGGGGTGCGCACGCAGGCGTAGTCGGGCGCGAGCTGGTGCAGGGAGGGCAGACTGCGGGCCAGGGCCGTCAGGTCCAGCCGGAGCGGTCCCCAGCCCTTGCGCAGCCCGTTGACCAGGCTGGAGAGGGCGTCGACGGAACCGCGGTGCGGGGTGCCGAGGGTGATCACGCGGCGCGTGGTCTCGCGGCCGCCGAGGCGTTCGACGTAGTGCCGGGCGACCAGACCGCCCATGGAGTGGCAGAGGAGGATCACACGGGCGTCGGCGTGCTCGGGGGAGGCGGCGCGCAGCCGCTCCAGCCCCTCCTCGACGCGCCGCTTCAGCAGCCCGGCGTTGTAGCGGCACGACAGCCGCCAGTCGTACGGGAAGTCCAGCAGGCTTGTCCCCGGGGTGAGCCCGAAGGTCCCCGCCAGCCAGGCCATCAGGTCGGTGTATCCGTCGACGGGATGCCACAGGCCCGGTACGACGTGCAGGTCCGGCATGAGACCGACGGCCCGTACCCCGTCGCCGGGATGTCCGTCACCGAGGCCGCCGGGCAGCGCGAGGGCCTTGAGTGAGCCGCCCAGGGTGCTGATGGCCCGCGACAGCGTGCGGCCCTTGAGGTCCCAGACCGGCCTCCCGTCGGCGTCGGCCAGCCGGCTCCCCATGATGCCGGGCACCACCACGACCAGGTCCATGCTCACGCCCCCCTGCGTCCCGCCCCGCCCTGCCGGAGCATCCACGGTAGAGGCGGGAAGACGACGGCGCCCCCGTCCGGAGGAAATTCCGGGCGGGGGCGCCGTACGCGACAGCTGACGCTGCGGTGAGCCTTACAGGCCGAGCTCGACCTCGAACTCGCCGGCCTCGAGGATCGCCTTGACGGCCGAGAGGTACCGGGCCGCGTCCGCGCCGTCCACCAGGCGGTGGTCGTAGGACAGGGTCAGGTACGTCATGTCGCGGATGCCGATGTTGGTGCCCTCGGCGGTCTCGATGACCACCGGGCGCTTCACCGTGGCACCGATGCCCAGGATGGCGACCTGGTTCGGCGGAACGATGACCGTGTCGAACAGCGCACCGCGCGAGCCGGTGTTGCTGATGGTGAAGGTCGCGCCCGACAGCTCGTCCGGCGTGATCTTGTTGCCGCGGACCTTGGCGGCCAGGTCGGCGGTCGCCTTGGAGATGCCCGCCAGGTTGAGGTCACCGGCACCCTTGATGACCGGGGTCATCAGGCCCTTCTCGGAGTCCACGGCGATGCCGATGTTCTCCGAGTCGAAGTAGGTGATGGTGCCCTCGTCCTCGTTGATCCGGGCGTTGACGACCGCGTGGGCCTTCAGCGCCTGGGCAGCGGCCTTGACGAAGAACGGCATCGGCGAGAGCTTGACGCCCTCGCGGGCCAGGAACGCGCCCTTGGCCTTCTCGCGCAGCTTCATGATCTTGGTGATGTCCACCTCGACCACGGAGCTGAGCTGAGCCTGCGAGTGCAGGGCCTTCATCATGTTGTCACCGATGACCTTGCGCATGCGGGTCATCTTGACCGTCTGACCGCGCAGCTCGGACACCGCGGCGGCCGGAGCCTTCGCGGCCGGAGCGGCAGCGCCCCCGGCAGTCGCGGCAGCCGGAGCGGCAGCGGCGGCCTTGGCGGCCTCGGCGGCGGCCAGGACGTCCTGCTTGCGGATACGGCCACCGACACCGGTGCCCGAGACCTGCGACAGGTTGACGCCGGACTCCGAGGCGAGCTTGCGCACCAGCGGGGTCACGTACGCGCCCTCGTCACCGGCGGAAACCGGGGCGGCGGGAGCGGCCGGGGCGACCGGAGCGGGAGCGGCAGGCGCGACCGGAGCCGGAGCGGCCACAGGAGCCGGAGCGGCCACCGGAGCCGGAGCGGCGACCGGAGCGGCGGCGGCCGGGGCAGCCTGGACCGGAGCCGGGGCGGCGACCGGGGCGGCGGCCTGGACCGGAGCCGGGGCAGCGGCGGCGGGGGCGGCAGCCGGAGCTGCACCCGCGACGCCGATGACGGCCAGACGGGCGCCGACCTCGGCGGTCTCGTCCTCGCCGACCAGGATCTCCAGCAGCGTGCCGGAGACCGGCGCGGGGATCTCGGTGTCGACCTTGTCGGTGGAGACCTCGAGCAGCGGCTCGTCGGCCTCGACCGACTCGCCGACCTGCTTCAGCCAGCGGGTGACGGTGCCCTCGGTGACGGACTCGCCCAGGGCGGGGAGCACGACATCGGTGCCGGACGCGGCATGGCCCCCGGCAGTCACAGCGGCGGCGGCGGGCGCCTCGGCGGCGGCCGGGGCGGGGGCCGCGGGGGCCTCCGCGACCGGGGCCGGAGCGGCCGGGGCGGCAGCGGGCTCGGCGGCGGCCGGAGCCGCGGCCGCGGCCGGGGCGCCCGAACCGTCGTCGATGACGGCCAGCTCGGCGCCGACCTCGACGGTCTCGTCCTCGGCGACCTTGATGGAGGCCAGGATGCCGGAGACGGGCGACGGGATCTCGGTGTCGACCTTGTCGGTCGATACCTCGAGCAGCGGCTCGTCGGCCTCGACGCGCTCGCCCTCGGCCTTCAGCCAACGGGTGACAGTGCCCTCGGTGACGCTCTCACCGAGCGCCGGAAGGGTTACGGAAACCGACATGGTTTCTGTTGCTCCTAACGAAAGTGCGGAAGTGGTCGTCGCGCCCAGTGACGATTAGTCGTGTGCGTGCAGCGGCTTGCCGGCGAGGGCCAGGTGGGCCTCGCCCATCGCCTCGTTCTGCGTCGGGTGCGCGTGGATGAGCTGCGCGACCTCGGCAGGCAGAGCTTCCCAGTTGTAGATCAGCTGGGCCTCGCCGACCTGCTCGCCCATCCGGTCACCGACCATGTGGACGCCGACCACGGCACCGTCCTTGACCTGGACGAGCTTGATCTCGCCCGAGGTCTTCAGGATCTTGCTCTTGCCGTTGCCCGCAAGGTTGTACTTCAGCGCCACGACCTTGTCCGCGCCGTAGATCTCCTTGGCCTTGGCCTCGGTGATGCCGACGGAAGCGACCTCGGGGTGGCAGTAGGTGACGCGCGGGACACCGTCGTAGTCGATCGGGACGGCCTTCAGGCCGGCCAGACGCTCCGCGACCAGGATGCCCTCGGCGAAGCCGACGTGCGCGAGCTGGAGGGTCGGGACGAGGTCACCGACGGCCGAGATGGTCGGCACGTTGGTCTGCATGTACTCGTCGACCAGGACGTAGCCGCGGTCCATCGCGACGCCCTGCTCCTCGTAGCCCAGGCCCTGGGAGACCGGACCGCGGCCGACGGCGACCAGCAGCACCTCGGCCTCGAAGGTCTTGCCGTCGGCCAGCGTGACGCGCACGCCGCTCTCGGTGTACTCGGCCTTGTCGAAGAAGGTGCCGAGGTTGAACTTGATGCCGCGCTTGCGGAACGCGCGCTCCAGCAGCTTCGAGCTGTTCTCGTCCTCGACCGGCACGAGGTGCTTGAGGCCCTCGATGACGGTGACCTCGGAACCGAAGGACTTCCACGCCGAGGCGAACTCGACGCCGATGACGCCGCCGCCCAGCACGATCGCGGACTCGGGCACGCGGTCCAGGACCAGCGCGTGGTCCGAGGAGATGATGCGGTTGCCGTCGATGTTCAGGCCCGGCAGCGACTTCGGCACGGAGCCGGTCGCCAGCAGGACGTGGCGGCCCTGGATGCGCTGGCCGTTCACGTCGACGGAAGTCGGGGAGGAGAGGCGGCCCTCACCCTCGATGTAGGTCACCTTGCGGGAGGCGACCAGGCCCTGCAGACCCTTGTACAGGCCCGAGATGATCTCGTCCTTGTACTTGTGGACACCCGCGATGTCGATGCCCTCGAAGGTGGTCTTCACACCGAACTGGGCGGCCTCGCGAGCCTGGTCCGCGATCTCACCCGCGTGCAGCAGAGCCTTCGTGGGGATGCAGCCGTTGTGCAGGCAGGTGCCACCGAGCTTGTTCTTCTCGATCAGGGCAACGTCCAGACCCAGCTGGGATGCGCGCAGCGCCGCGGCGTAACCGCCACTGCCACCGCCGAGGATCACTAGGTCGAAAACGGTGCTGGCGTCGTTCGCCACGTCACGTCCTCCATGCATGTGCGCCGGGCACCGGTCCTCTGTGACCGGGCGGCGGCTGGTATACGGCCGCTTGTTTCTTCGGCCCTGTGGTGGGGGCCCTGTCCTGCCGAGAACCCATCTTCGCATTTGTCGGGGGAACGCGGGACGCCGGGCCCGGCATGTGGAAGGTCGTTCCGTCCGAAGCGAGGGTTACCGCTGCGTAGAAACCTACGTATTCCTTGAAGTTTCGTTGTGAGCTGAACACACCCCGAGCCCTGACCCACTTTCGATCAAGGCTCGGGGTGCTACGAGTCACACGGAAGCGTCAGCCGGCAGTCTCAGCCCAGGTCGCCCGTGGCCGTGCGCTCGGCCAGCCGCACCAGGGTGCGCACGGCCGAGCCGGTGCCGCCCTTGGGGGTGTAGCCGTACGGGGCGCTCTCGTGGAAGGCCGGACCGGCGATGTCGAGGTGGGCCCAGGTGATGCCCTCGCCGACGAACTCCTGGAGGAAGAGGCCGGCCGCCAGGCCGCCGCCCATGCGCTCGCCCATGTTGGCGATGTCGGCGGTGGGGGAGTCCATGGCCTTGCGCAGGTCCGCGGGGAGCGGCATCGGCCACGAGGACTCGCCGACCTCCTCGGCGATCTCGTGGATCGACGTGCGGAAGGCGTCGTCGTTGGACATGACGGCGAACATCCGGTTGCCCAGGGCCAGCACCATGGCGCCGGTCAGGGTGGCGACGTCGACGATCGCGTCCGGGTTCTCCTCGGAGGCCTTGGTCAGCGCGTCACCCAGGACCAGGCGGCCCTCGGCGTCCGTGTTGAGGACCTCGACGGTCTTGCCGCTGTACATGCGCAGCACGTCACCGGGCTTGGTGGCGGAGCCGGACGGCATGTTCTCGGCGAGCGCGAGCCAGCCGGTGACGTTGACCTCGAGGCCCAGCTTCGCGGCGGCGACGACGGCGGCGAAGACGGCGGCCGCGCCGGCCATGTCGCACTTCATCGTCTCGTTGTGGCCGGCCGGCTTCAGGGAGATGCCGCCGGAGTCGTAGGTGATGCCCTTGCCGACGAAGGCCAGGGTCTTCTCCGCCTTGGCGTGGGTGTAGGAGAGCTTCACCAGGCGCGGCGGGTTCTCGGAGCCCTTGCCGACGCCCATGATGCCGCCGTAGCCGCCCTTGATCAGCGCCTTCTCGTCCAGCACCTGGACCTTGATGCCGTTCTCCTTCGCGGTCGCGGAGGCGACCGCGGCGAAGGCCTCGGGGGTGAGGTCGTTCGGCGGGGTGTTGACCAGGTCGCGGGCGATGTTGACCTCGGTCGCGACGACCGTGGCGCGCTCGGCCGCGGCCTTGTGCTCCTTGTCGCGCGGCTTGGCGCCCAGCAGGGCGACCTCGGCCAGCGGCAGCTTCGGGCCGCCGTTCTTCGCGGCCTTCTTCTCGCCGCCCTGGTAGGCGGTGAAGGCGTACGCGCCCAGCAGCGCGCCCTCGGCGACGGCGGTGACGGCGGAGGCGTCGTCCAGGGGGAGGGCGAAGGCGGCCTTCTTGGTGCCGTGCAGCGCGCGGGAGGCGGCGCCGGCGGCGCGGCGCAGGATCTCCTCGTCGAACGACTCGTCCTTCTCGGGGACGGAGCCGAGGCCGACCGCCAGCACGACCGGGACCTTGAGGCCCGCCGGGGCCGGCAGCTTGGTGATCTCGCCTTCGGCGCCCGAGGCACCCATGGCGTCGAGGACGCCGGCGAGCTTGCCTTCGTACGCCTCGTCCACGGCCTCGGCGCCCGGGGCGAGAACCGGGCCCTTGGGGCCCTTCGCGACACCGACGACGAGGGCGTCGGCGCGCAGCGTCGCCGCGCCGGCAGTGCTGAGAGTCAGAGCAGTCACGGTGGTGAAGTCTCGCTTCCGTTTGTAAGTGTGGGCCGAGTGGGTGGACGGCCTTCCGTAGCGATCGTATTCGGGCCCGACGGCCGCCAGAAATGACCCTACGCTCACGGACCCGCCCGTACGGCACTCGAAGGTTTGTCAAGTTGTTCGACCGATGGGCTGTCAGGTTCACCCATCTGTGGACTCTGCTCCAGGTTTGCCTCGTAGACCTGACGAGGTCCGAGAGACTCGGTCCACTCTCGCAAGGGGACGCGGGGTTCCTTTGCATGATTTCCACAGAGCCTCCCCGGCCCGGCCTACCGCCACGGGCCGAGTCGAGGGATGCCTGCGGGGGGAAAGGCCGAAATGGTCAACAAGAACCGGATGAACAGGGTTGCCGCCGCCATGGCCGCGGCAGCGCTGGTGTCCGTAGCAGTACCCGCGGCGTCCGCCCAGGCGGCGGAGACGCCGCGGATCGACCTCAAGGTGCTCGTCGTCGACGACGGCGGCAGCTCGGTCGAGGCGATCACGGCGGAGCTCCGGGACACGGGCGTGCCCTACACCCGCGTCGAGCTGGGCAGCGGAAGCCGCCCGGTCATCAACGCCGCCTTCCTCAGCGACACGCTCGACGGCCGGCCGCGCGCCAAGTACCAGGGCGTCGTCCTGCCGAACGAGAACCCCTTCGGGGAGGGCTCGGCCGAGATGGCCGCGCTCGCCGCGTACGAGACGACGTACGGGATCCGCCAGGTGGACGCCTACACCTGGGCCCACCCGGGGGTCGGGCTGGAGTACACCGACAACGGCGGCTACAGCGGCCAGCTCGACGGCACCCAGGCCGCGGTCACCGCCGCCGGCAAGACGGGCCCCTTCGGCTACCTCGGCGGGCAGGTCGCCTTCGAGGACAACTCGGCGCTCGTTCCCGAGAGCTTCGGGTTCATGGGCAAGCCGCGGACCGGCTACACCAGCTACCTCGACGCGCCCGTCGGCTCCGGGCGGGCCTCGCTCGTCGGCGAGTACACGCACGACGGCCGCAGCGAACTGGTCGTCACCTTCGGCTACAACCAGTACCAGCAGCAGTTCCGGCTGCTGGCCCGCGGCATCGTCGACTGGCTGACCCGGGGGGTCCACCTCGGCCAGAGCCGCAACTACTTCGCGGTCCACGTCGACGACGTCTTCGCCCCCGACGCCCGCTGGAGCAAGGAGCTCAACTGCACGCCCGGCGACTACGCCTGCGAGGGCGGCGAGGGCAAGGAGAGCACCATCCGGATGACCGCCGCCGACGCCGTCTACGCGGCGCAGTGGCAGCAGTCCAAGAGCTTCAAGCTCGACATGCTCTTCAACGCGGGCGCGGGCGAGGAATGGAAAGCGGAGAACGGCGGCACCGACGCCCTCACCGCCCAGCTCGTCGCCGACCGGGCCAAGTACCGCTGGATGAACCACACCTACACGCACCCCTTCCTCGGCTGCGTCCAGGACACCACCACCAGCCCCTGGACCTGCACGAAGAACGCCCAGGGCGCCATCAACTGGATGAGCCGCGCGGAGATCTCCGCGCAGATCCGCGACAACAACAACTGGGCCGCGTCCAAGGGCATCACCACGGACCGGACCGAGCTCGTCACCGGCGAGCACTCGGGCCTCAAAACCTTCCCGCAGCAGGGCCAGGACAACCCCAACCTCGCCGGCGCGCTCGCCGACAACGGCGTCAAATGGGCGGGCAGCGACAACTCCCGCGAACCCGCGCAGCGGCCGGTCGGCGCCGCCCTGACCGTCCCGCGCCACCCGATGAACGTGTACTACAACACGGGCACCAACGCGGAGATGGCCGACGAGTACAACTGGATCTACACCAGCCGCGCGCACGGCGGCAGCGGCGTCTGCGAGGACAACCCGGCGACCTCCACCTGCCTGCCGGCCCCGCTCGACGTCAACACCGGCTACCTCCAGCAGATCGTGCCGCAGGAGGCCCGGACCGCGCTGCGCCACGTACTGGCCAACGACCCGCGCCCGCACTACGTCCACCAGTCCAACCTCGCCGAGGACCGCACCCTCTACCCGGTGCTCAACCAGGTCCTCGACACCTACCGGGCGCTCTACGCGACCAGCGCTCCGATCGTCAACCAGACCATGAAGGAAGCGGGCGTCGAGCTCGGCCGCCGCGCCGCCTGGGACAAGGCACTCGCCGAGGGCAAGGTCACCGCCTACCGCATCGGCGCCACCGTCACCGTCAAGGCGCCCGCCGGAGTCGTCGCCCCGGTCACCGCCCCCAACGGCACCAAGAAGCAACTGCTGCTCGGCACCACCGATTTCGGTACCGCGTACGCCGGGACCCGCTCCACGTGGGCCGCGCCCGAGCTGCTCCAGAGCGCCGTCACGCTCAGGCTGCCCAGCTGACCGCACCGGGCCGTCCAGCAAGCCGTCACGAGTAACACACTGCGCCGGCGCTCCGCGAACCCACGGGCGCCGGCCCCTTTTCCGTCCTGGGGGGACACACCGCATGAGTCATGGGCGTCACGTCACCATGCTCACCGAAGGCACCTATCCACACGTCCACGGGGGCGTCAGCACCTGGTGCGACCAACTGGTACGCGGGATGCCGGAGGTCGACTTCAACGTCATAGCCCTGACCGGCTCCGGACGAGAGCCGGTCACCTGGGAACTGCCCCGCAACGTCTACCGGCACACGGCCGTCCCGCTCTGGGGGCCGCCCCCCGGCAGGGGCCGCCGTTCCGCCTTGCGGGGCAAGGCCCACCGCCGCTTCACCGAGGTCTACGAGAGCTTCCTGCTCTCCCTGCTCGACCCTGCCCCGGCCACCGCCGGGGGTACCCCCGCGCACGGGGAATTCTCCGCGGCCCTGCGCGAACTGGCCGCCCTCGCCCGGTCCGGCAAACTCGCACCGGCGCTGCGCTCCGAATCGGTTCTGCGCCTGCTGATGACCGTATGGATCCGCCCCGGCCTCACCACCGCGGCCGCCGCGCCCACCATCCACGACGCGCTCACCGCCACCGACCTGCTGGAACACGCGCTGCGCCCGCTCGCCGTACGCATCCCGCCCGACAGTGTCGCGCACGCCGTCAGCAGCGGCCTCGCCACCCTCCCGGCCCTCGCCGCGAAATACCTCGACGGGGTCCCCTTCCTGCTCACCGAGCACGGCATCTACCTGCGCGAGCGCTACCTCGGATACCGCAGCGCCGACCAGCGCTGGCCCGTCAAGGCGCTCATGCTCGGCTTCTACCGCGAGCTCAACACCGAGGGCTACCGGCAGGCCGACCTGATCACCCCGTGCAACCAGTACAACCGCCGCTGGGAAGAGCGCGGAGGCGCCGACTCCGAACGCATCCGCACCGTCTACAACGGCGTCGACCCGCACCTCTTCCCCGCCGCCGGCCCCGAACCCGAGGTGCCCACCCTCAGCTGGTGCGGGCGCATCGACCCGATCAAGGACCTCGAAACCCTCATCCGGGCCTACGCCTTCATGCGCGAGGAGCTGCCCGCCCTGCGGCTGCGGCTCTTCGGACCCGTCCCGGCCGGCTGCGAGGAGTACAAGCTCCGGCTGGAGAAGCTCGCCGCCGAGCTCGGGGTGACCGACGGGATCACGTACGAGGGCCGCATCGAGCAGGTGGCCCAGGCCTACGCGGCCGGCTCCGTCGTCATGCTCTCCTCCATCAGCGAGGGCTTCCCCTTCAGCATCATCGAGGCCATGTCCTGCGGCCGCACCACCGTCTCCACCGACGTCGGCGGAGTGCGCGAGGCCGTCGGCGACACCGGCCTCGTCGTTCCGCCGCGCGAGCCCGAGACCATGGCCCGCGCCACCCTCGCCCTGCTCCGCGACGACGAACGCCGCGCCGAGCTGGGCCGGATGTCCCGCAAACGGGTAGTAGAAAGGTTTACCCTCCACCAGTCCGTGGACGGCTTCCGGCACATCTACCGGGAACTCGCTGATGAGAAGCGTGCCGGCCAACCCGTCCTGCCCGTCCACGCGGGCGACCAGTGGACCCATCGGATCGCCGACCCCTGGCACCGCGAGCTGGCGGCCGACGGGAGCCTGTGGTGAGCGGATCCCTCTGGCTCAAGCCCCCCGGCGGCGGCCGCGACACGCTCCTGGCCATCCCCAGGCCGCGCCGCGAGGACCCGGCCGCCGACCCCATGGACGAACTCGCCGAGCGCCTCGACGTGTTCATCGCGGCGGCCGTCCATCCCGACGAGATCGCCGCCATCCTCGAATCCGACGGCATGACCGACGAGTACATCCGGCTCACCTACGGCCGGCACGACTCCTTCGGACTCGCCGAGGAGCTCTACACCCGGGTGCCCCGCTCCTTCCCGGAGCCGGCCGACACCCCCGACCCCTGGAAGGTCTCCCTCACCGCCTGCCTGCTGCGCGGGGTGATCTTCGCCCTGCCCGGCCTGGCCTACCTGCTCGGCGCGCCCCTCCTCGAAGGCCCCCAGGACCGTCTCGGCCTGCCCGCCGGGACCCTGACCCTGCTCGCCGGCGCGCTCATCGGCTGGGTCTGGGACCAGACCCTGTCCCACCGCGCCTACTCCTGGCTCGGTCTCGGCGACCGGGCCGCCGCCGGGCGGACCCTGCTCGTCGGCGCCCCCGCCGGATCCCTGCTGGGCACCGCCGCCGCGCTGGCCGTGCCCGGCGGGCCGCCGTTCTCCTACGCCTTCGCCGCCGGACAGGCCCTCTACGTCGGGGCCGCCACCGTCCTGCTGGTCCTCGGCCGGGAGCGGGTGCTGCTCGCCGCACTCGGCCCGATGGCCGCGGGGGCCGTGCTCGCGCTCTTCGTGGACCTGCCCGTGCCGGTACGGGTGACGCTGCTCGTGGTGTCCCTGCTGGCCGCCTGCACCCTGGCCGTACGGGAACTGCCGCTGGCCGACGGGGCACGGGCCGCCGTGCTCCGCATCCGGGGCTGGGCGGCACGCCGCCCCGGCAAGGGCCCCGTGCGCTGGCGGATGCTGCGCGGCGCCGAGGAGGAGTTCGCGCCCTGCGGACCCCGCCTCGGGGACTCGGTGCCGTACGGGGTCTTCGGCCTCGGCACCGGCCTGCTCGTGCTGTACGCCGCCCTCGGGGAGGTGCTCGCCGGCGGCCCCGCCGAGGCCGTCGCCGCCCCCTCGGCGGTGGCCCTCACCCTCAGCATGGGCCCGGCCGAATGGCTGCTCCACCGGTTCCGCAGCGGCAGCCTCGCCGGGCTGCGGGGCGCCCGCTCGCCGCGGGCCTTCCGGCGGCGGATGCTCGTGACGCTGGGCCGCTGCCTCGCCGTCTACCTGGTGGTCCTGCTGGCCCTGGGGGTGGCCGGAACCCTCCTCTGGCCGGACGCCCCCGGCCTCACCGGGGTCCGGGTCGCCACCCTGCTGCTGCTCGGGGCGGTGATGTGGACCGGGCTGCTCCTGCAGTCCTTCGGGGCGGTCCGGCCCGCGGCCGTGGTCTGCGCCTCGGCCGCCGTCGCGCAGAGCCTGGCCCTGCTGACCGGGCTGGGCCAGCCCCGGGTGGTCCAGCTGGTGGTGGCGGGCACGGCCGCCGCCCTCCTGGCCGCCCTGGTCTGCCTGCTCCTCGGCCGCGCGACCGCCCACCGATGACGACGTACGAGAAGAAGGACCCCATGCTGCTGGTGCCCCTGTACGAGCACCCCGCCGACCGGCCCGAGGCCTGGGAGCGGCTCATCAGCTCCGCAGGCCGGCTGCACTCGGTGGTGCTCAACCCCGACAGTGGGCCGGGCGCCGCCCCCGACGAGCGGTTCGCCCTCGTCGCCGAGCGGCTGCGCGAGGCCGGGGTGCCCGTCCTCGGGTACGCCGACACCGACTACGGGCGGCGCCCGCACGCCGCGGTGGTGCAGGACCTGCTGCGCCACCGCGACTGGTACGCCACCGACGGGGCGTTCCTCGACCAGGCCTCCGCCGACCCGGAACTGCTCCCGCACTACGGACGGCTCGCGGTCGCCGCCCGGGCCGCGGGCGCCCGTACCCTCGTCCTCAACCACGGGGTCCACCCGCACCCCGGCTACGCCGAACTCGCCGACCTGCTCGTCACCTTCGAGGGCCCCTGGGACGCCTACCGGGACGCGGCCGCCGTACCGCCCTGGACGGCGGACCACCCCGCCCAGCGGTTCTGCCACCTCGTCTACGCCGTCCCGCCGGGCGCGCTCGCGGCCCGGCTCGCCGAGCAACTCGCGGTCGCCCGGGGGGCCGGGGTGCACTGCGCGGTCCCGGGGAGCGGCGCGCACCCGTGGGGGACCCTCCCGTACACCCTGGAGGCGACGGGATGAAACGACTGAGACTCTTCTTGCTCCTGCCGCTGCTGCTGCTCGCCGCGTGTACGGCGGAACCGGACGAGGGTGACGACGGGGCGTACCCGTGGCCGGACCAGGCCCCGGGGGAGCGCTGGCAGCCCCGGCCCGGCACCGGCTGGCAGTGGCAGCTCACCGGCAAGCTCGACACCTCGGTGAAGGCGCCGGTGTACGACGTCGACGGGTTCACCACCACCAAGGAGCAGGTCGCCGGGCTGAAGAAGGCCGGACGCAAGACCATCTGCTACCTCTCCACCGGCGCGTGGGAGGACTTCCGGCCGGACGCGGACGACTTCCCGAAGGCGCTGCTCGGCAAGGGCAACGGGTGGGAGGGCGAACGCTGGCTGGACGTCCGGGGCCTGGCCGAGCTGGAACCGCTGATGGCCAAGCGGTTCGACATGTGCCGTGACAAGGGCTTCGACGCGGTGGAGCCGGACAACATGGACGCCTACCGCAACGAGTCCGGCTTCCCGCTCACCGCCGACGATCAGCTCCGCTACAACCGGCTGATCGCCAAGCTCGCGCACGACCGGGGCCTGGCGGTCGGCCTGAAGAACGACCTCGACCAGATCCCGCAGCTCGTCGGCGACTTCGACTTCGCGGTGAACGAGCAGTGCGCGCAGTACCACGAGTGCGAGCGGCTGGCGCCGTTCGTGGAGGCCGGGAAGGCCGTGTTCCACGTGGAGTACGAACTGGCGGCGGACCGCTTCTGCGAGCGCTCGCGCGAGCTGAAGCTGAGCTCTCTGCAGAAGCACTACGACTTGGACGCCTGGCGCCGCCCTTGCCGCTAGCCCTTGGCCGCGCCATTTCAGCCCCTGCGGGCACCTTTCCCTCGGCCGCGCCATCCCAGCGCCGCGGGCACCTTTCCCTCGGCCAGGGCCAATCCAGCCTTGGCCGGGCCATTTCAGCCTCGCCGGCGTTTTGGGGGGGGGGGGTGGGGGGGGGAGCCAAGGAAACAGAAGCAGACCGGAAAAAGGGGGGTAGAGGGGCGCGAGGGAAGAAAAAAAAA